>NZ_JBITGJ010000062.1:0-52725 GCF_044456925.1 Streptomyces sp. NPDC050743 | reverse complement strand
TTCCACCTCCACGCTCACGCATCCCCGCCCAGATGGGCAGAACCCTTGCCAGACCTTACGGTTCGCATAGGTCCACTTAGCTGATTAGAGACGCTTCGAACTCCCCAGCTCCGCCGCCGAGGAGATGCGCAACCCGCGCCGGGACATCCCGCTGTCCATCCTCCGCTCGGGCCTCGCCGCGCTCGTGCTCTACGGCGGCCCGATCCTCGGCATCCTGTTCGTCCTGCCCGGTGAACGCATCGGCAGCCTCGGCGGGTTCATCGACGCCTGCAAGGCCGTCTTCACGGTCTACGGCGGCTCGATCGCCGCGGACGGCACGGTCACCCTCACCGGCTTCGGCTCGGTGTGCGGCGGGATCGCGGCCGCCGGACTCATCGTCGGGCTGCTCACCTCGGGCGTCACCTGGGCCATGGGCGCCCACCGTGCCCAGGCCGTGGCCTGCGCGGACGGCGCCGGTCCCGCCTGGCTCGGCCGCATCTCCGCCAGGCACGGCACCCCGGTGCGGGTGAACCTGCTCTCCGCCGTCCTCGCCTCCGCGCTGTTCGTGACCGCCCTCAACCTCACCGGCGGCGACGGCGAGAAGTACTTCGCGGCGGGCCTCGGCCTGACCATCTGCACCACGTTCATCTCATACGTCATCACCTTCCCGAGCCTCGCCGTCCTGCGCCGCAAGCACCCGGACGTGCCTCGCCCCTACGCCGTCCCCGGCGGGCTGCTCGGCGCCCGTCTCGTCAGCGGCCTCGCCACCGCCTTCGTGGCCTTCACGGTCGTGGTGCTGATCTGGCCGGGCTTCGGGGTCGGCTGGTTCGGCACTGGCGGCAACCCCGCGGACTCGCTGCCGCAGTCCTTCGCCGGGCAACGCGCGGCCTACACCCTCAGCCAGGTCGTTCCGCTGGTGCTCTTCGTGGCCATCGGGCTGGGGTTCTACGCGGCGGGGGCGCGAACCCGCAGGGAGAAGGGGTAGCGGCCCGCACCACGCCTTGTGGACCGGCCTCCGCTCGCCATTTTTGGACTTGCCAGTCCATTTTTGCCGCCGCACAGTGGCACCTGCCCCGGCAGTCCGGGGCCCCGTCCGGCCGGCGGCCGCATGCCGTCCGGTCGTTCGGGTTCAACAGGATCGACTGGCGACGGAGTGGACCATGCCGAAGCGGCTCACGGGCAGGACAGCACTGGTGACCGGAGCGACCAGCAACATTGGGCGGGCGATCGCGGAGGCCTTCGCGGCCGAGGGGGCGCATGTCGTCGTCTCGGGCCGCAGCGCCGGGCGCGGCAAGGAGGTGGTCGACGGAATCCGCGCCCGTGGCGGCCGCGCCGACTTCGTCCGGGCCGACCTGGACGGAAGCGCCGCCGCCTCGCAGGGGCTGGCCGAGGAGGCGACACGGGTCCTCGGCGGCCGTATCGACGTCCTGGTCAACAACGCCGGCATCTACCCCGGTGACACCACGGCGGAGACCGACGAGAAGACCTTCGACCAGGTCTACGCGGTCAATGTGAAGGCCCCGTTCTTCCTGACCGCGGCCGTCGCACCGGCCATGGTGGAGGCCGGCGGCGGAGCGATCGTCAACCTGGGGTCCTGGATCGCGCGCCTGGGCGTGCCGATCGGCGCCCTCTACAGCTCCACCAAGGGGGCCATGGAGACGCTGACGCGGGCGTGGGCGGCGGAGTTCGGGCCGCGGGGCGTGCGGGTGAACGCGATCTCCCCGGGGGTGGTGCTGACGCCCGAACCGGGAACGACGCACCCCGCCGAGGTGATGATGAAGGGCACTCCGGCGGGGCGCATGGGCACCCCCGAGGCCATCGCCGACGCGGCCGTGTACCTGGCCGGCGACGAGTCCTCCTTCGTGCACGGCATCGTCCTGGACGTCGACGGCGGGCGCACCACGACCGCCGTCATCGCCGGCTGACATCCGGGACCGGTACGCCTCTCACCCCGCGGTGCGGCCCGCGCTGCGCAGGTCCGCGATCCCCTGGTCGAGGGCGGCGCGCAAATGGGCCGACCCGCCCGTGGACAGCAGGATCGACACACCCCCCTGGATCGCGGCCAGCAGTGCCGCGGCCCTGACGTCGACATCGAGATCGGCGGGGAGCCTGCCGGTGGCCTGCAGCGCCCGGATGCCCGCGGCCAGGCTCTCCTGCCAGCGGCGCATGAGTTCGATCACGATCGCCCGCGCTCCGGGGGTGGAGCGCCCGATCTGAAGGAACAGCGACCCGAGCGGGCACTGGTCCCCCTGCGCCTCGTACCGCTCGACGACCACGTCCCGCCACCGCTCCCAGGCCCCCCACGAGTCGAGGCAGCCGAGGTAGGGCTGCTGGTCCTCGATGACCTGGTCGGCCTCGAACCGGGCCACCGCGAGGAGCAGTTCGTCCTTGCCGGCCGGGAAGTAGTGGAACAGCTGGCTCTTGCTGGTGCTCGTCCGCGCCATGACGTCGTCCAGCGTCACCGAGGCGACACCCCGCTCCCGGAGCACCGCGGCGGCACCCTCGACGATCCGGTTCCGCGTCGCCCTCCCCTTCGCGGTCAGCTTCCCGCCCATGTCGGCCTCCATAAAGTGGACTGGTCAGTCCATTATAGGCCGATGGGTTCTCATGTGCCCCGAACGACCGCGTGCGCGTCCAGGGCGAGGGCCCCGCCCGGGTGCACCAGCAGCGGGTTGACCTCCAGCTCGGTGAACTCCGGGTGGGCGGCGGCGACCTGGGCGATGGCGCACAGGGCGGCCGCGGCGGCCTCCAGGTCGACGGGCGGGGCGCCGCGCCAGCCGGTCAGCAAGGGCGCGTGGCGCAGCCCGAGCAGCAGCGCACGCGCGCGTGCTGGGGTGAGCGGGGCCAGGGCGAGTGCGGTGTCGGCGTGCAGCTCCGCGGTGACGCCGCCGATGCCGGCCAGGGCGACCGGGCCGAACGCCGGGTCGTGCCGGACACCGGCGATCAGCTCGTGGGCGTGCGCCGGCGCCGCCATGGCCTCGACGGCGTAGCGCGCGGCGCCGGTGGACGCGCGCATCCGGGCCAGAGCCGCGCGTACGGCGTCCTCGTCGGCGAGCGCCAGCGCGACCCCGCCGGCCTCCGTCTTGTGCGCGAGGCCCATCGCCTTGAGCACGACCGGGAAGCCCACGCGCCGCGCCGCCGCGACCGCCTCCTCCTCGGAATCCGTCACGAACTCCGCCTGGGGAAAGTCCAGTCCATGGGCGGCGAGCAGGGCGCGGACGGTCTCGTAACCGCCGTCGGGGGCGGGTGGCGCGGGGCGGGGCAGAGGCGGCGGGTCGGTCGGCGCCGCGGCGGCGAGCCGTACGGCGCCGGTGAGGGCTGTGGCCGCCTGCTCGATGCGCTCGTACACCGGTGTCCCGCGCTCCCGCAGGACGGCGAGGGCGGGGGTGTCGCGGGCCATGGTGTGCACCAGCAGCGGGCGTCCGGTACGGGCGGCGGCGTCGGCGAGCGCGCCGGCCACCTCGCACTCGTGGGCCGTGCGCTGGGGGTCGGCGCTCGCGTAGTCGCCGAAGTAGCCGGTCAGGACGACCGCGTCGGCCTCCCCGCTGTCCAGCAGTGTCCCGGCCACGCGCGCGTAGCTGCCGAGATCGGCCTCGCCCGCACCGGCCAGGTCGACGGGGTTGCGGCAGCCGGCACCGGGCGGCAGTACCTCGGCGAGGCGGCGTACGGTGGCTGCCGACAACGCCGGCACCTCGGCCCCGCGCACGGTGAACGCATCGGCGGCGAGTGCTCCTTGACCGCCGCTGTCCCCTACTACGGCGACGCGGGCCGGCGCGTGCCAACGAATGTCGGCCAACGGGTGTTGGTCACCGGGCGTTTGCCGACGGGTGTTGACTCCTGGCGGACGCTTCTGGTCCGCGCCGCCTCGCCAACGGGCGTTGGCCAACAGGCGTTCGCCCCCGCCCGTCGGCCCACCAGCGCCGGCCCCCGCCTGCTGCTCCTGCCCACCACTGTCGGCCAACAGGTGTTTGCCACCGGCTGTCTGCCCACCGGCATGGTTCCGCCCCCGCTCGCCCCGACCGGTCAACCACCCCGGCGCGGCCAGCAAACACACTGCCGTGTCCACCAGTTCGCCCGCCGAGTCCACCAGCAGCGCACCGCTGTCCCGGCAGACGGCCGCCACCGTGTCGTACGAACTGACCAGCGCGCCCGTGTGGGAGGCGGCGGCGCCCGCGGCGGCGGGGCTGCGGCCGACCGTGAGCAGCAGCACCGGTTTGCCCGCCGCGTGCGCGGCCTCCAGCACCCGCGCGAGACGGCGGCCGTCGCGGAAGTCCTCCACGTAGGCGGCGAGAACCCGGGTGGGCCCGTGCCCGATGAGCGCCTCCAGGGCCTCCGCCGCGTCGAGGTCCCGCTGGTTGCCGAGCGAGACGAACCGGGAGAAGCCCTGTCCCGCGCGGGCGAGCAGCCGGCCGATCTCCAGGGCGAGGTTCCCGCTCTGCGACACCAGTCCCACCGCGCCCACCGGGAACTCGCCCCAGCTGAGCCGCAGTTCGCTGCCCGTGTCGACCAGGCCCATGCAGTTGGGCCCGAGCAGCCGGGCGCCCCGGTCGGTTATCTCGCGGGCCAGCGCGCGCTCCTCGGCCGGGTCCCCGCCGGAGGTGATGACGGTGAAGTGGCGGGCACCGGCCGCCAGGCCCTCGGTCACCACGGTCCGGACCTGAGCGGGCGGCACGGCCACCACGACGTGCTCGCAGGCGAGCCCGGTGAGCCCGGCGCGGAACGGCACGCCGTCCAGGCTCCCGCCCCGCCGGTTCACCAGGTGCACCTCACGCCGCCCCCGCCCCGCCAGCGCCCCCTTGGCCAGCCAGTAGCCCCACTTCCCGGGCTGCGCGGAGGCGCCGACGACGGCGACCGAGGCGGGGTCGAAGAGCGCGTCCGTGCGCGGCCCGCCGGCGCCCGCGGCCGGGGAAGGCCCGCCGGGCCCCGTCACCGGTACCACCCGAAGCGGTCCGCGATCACCGGCAGGCGGTCGGTCACCAGCGCGTGGGCGGCCGCACGCGGAGTCGTGCCGTCGGCCTCCGCGCGGGCGAGCACCAGCTCGATCAGGGCGCGCATCGAGCGCCGGATGTACGCGAAGGCCTCCTCGGCGTCCGCGCCGATGTCGCCGAACAGCGTCCACCACCACCAGGCGTTGGTCCCGGAGTTGACCACCACGTCCGGCAGCACGGTGACCCCGCGCGCGGCCAGCAGTTCCTCCGCCTGCGGCAGCACGGGCATGTTGGCGGCCTCCACGATCCAGCGGGCGCGGATCCGGTCCTGGTTGGCGGTGTCGATCGCGTACGACACCGCCGCCGGCACGAGCACCTCCGCGTCGGCGGACAGCCAGGCGTCGCCGGGCAGTTCGCGGTCGCCGGGGCGTAGCACACGGCGGTCGACGGTGCCGTAGCCGTCCCGTGCGGCCAGCAGGGCCTCGACGTCCAGCCCGGCGGGATTGGCGATGGTGCCCTTGATGTCGGCGACCGCCACCACCGTCAGCCCCGCGCGGGCGAGGAACCACGCGGTGGCCCCGCCCATCGTGCCGAGCCCCTGCACCGCCACCCGGGCGCCCGCGTACGGCACGTCCGCCCGGTCCAGCGC
The DNA here is from genome assembly GCF_044456925.1 of Streptomyces sp. NPDC050743. Lineage (NCBI taxonomy): Bacteria > Bacillati > Actinomycetota > Actinomycetes > Kitasatosporales > Streptomycetaceae > Streptomyces > Streptomyces sp. NPDC050743. The sequence goes on along the minus strand of NZ_JBITGJ010000062.1, from coordinate 47,169 downwards.
CGCGAGCACCGACTCGGCGACCCCGCAGCCACCCGCCAGCTCGTCCAGGCCGATGCCGTCCACCTCGACCGCGAAGGCGTCCGCGAGTCGCTCGCGGGCCGCCGCCTCGTCGTCCAGCAGCGGGTACACGGCCTGGATGGAGGAGACCAGACCCGCCTCGGCCGCCGCGCGGTCGACCAGGTCCTGGGTGAGACCGAGATCCTCGCCGGTGGTCCAGAAACTCTCGATGTAGGGCCGCATGGCGCGCAGATAGCGCACCAGCAGCCCGTACGCCTGCGGATCCTGGGGATCGCAGTCGATGCCGCCCTTGGCCCCGCCGAGGGGTACATAGCGCGCCTCGGGGTCGTAGTGCAGGGCCTCCTTCATCGTCATGCCGCGGGCGAGCCCCGCCACCTCCTCGAGCGTGCAGCCGGGGCGCATCCGCAGCCCGCCGCTGGCCACGCCGCGCACCAGCCGGTCCACCACCAGGAAGCCCTGGCGGCCGGTGACGTGGTCGGTCCAGACGAGCGACAGCAGGGGAGCGGGAGCGGTCATGGGGTCTCCTCGGGGACGGTGATCAGGGTGGGGCCGGGCCGGTCGAGGGCCTCGGTGAGGGCGCGCGCCAGTGCGGCCGGGTCGCACGCGCGCGTGCCGTGTCCACCGTAGGCGCGGGCCAGGGCGGGCAGGTCGACCGGTGCCAGGTCCACGGCGGCCGGCACGTCGCCGCGCGCCCGCATCTCGTCACGGATCTCGCCGTAGCCGCCGTTGTCGAAGACCACTATGGGCAACGGCAGTCGGAGCTGTACGGCGGTCGCCAGTTCCTGCACCGTGAACTGCAGTCCGCCGTCCCCGCTCAGCGCGAGCACCTGCCGGCGCGGCTCGGCGACCTTGGCGCCCAGCGCGGCGGGCAGCGCGTAGCCGAGGGTGCCGAAGCCGGTGGGGTGCAGATACCGGCCCTCGGGGCCGACGGGGAGGTGGGGGAGGGCGCCGTAGTAGCAGCACTGGGCGCTGTCGGAGGTGATGACGGCGTCGGCCGCCAGCACCTCGCGCACCGCCCGCAGATACGGGATCCAGCGGGCGTCCCGCGCGGCGGTCTCGGCGTCCCGCGCGGCGCGCAGCGCGGCCACCTCGTCGGCCACGCGCGTGTGCGGCGTGTTCACGGGTACGCGTGCGTGACGGTCGCCCTGCAGTTCCGCCAGCAGCGCCTCCAGGGCGAGCCGCGCGTCCGCCACGAGGGGTACGTCCACCGCCGCGCCCGCGTACATCTGGTCCGGATCGAGATCGACGCGTACGAGCGTGCCGTCCAGCGGCGGTGGGACGGTCCAGAAGTCGGACTCGGACAGCTCCGTGCCGACCGCGAGGACGACGTCCCGTGCGGCGAGCCACCGCTGCACAGCGGGGCTGTGCAGCGACACGCCGAGGGACAGCGGATGGGTCTCCGCGACGGTGCCCTTGCCGGCCGCCGTGGTCACGACGGGCGCGGCAAGGCGCTCGGCGAGGGCTCGGCACTGCGCCCGCGCGCCGACGGCTCCGCCGCCGAGCACCAGCGCGGGGCGACGGGCCCCGCACAGGGCCGTGACGGCCTGCCGTACGGCCTCCGGTTCGGGCGCGGGGGGTGGGGTGCGCGGGGCACGCCGGACGGGCCCCAGCACCTGAGCGGCCGTCAGCAGATCCAGCGGCACCTCGATGTGCGCGGGGCGCGGGCGCCGGGTGCGGAACAGGGTGAACGCCCGGGCCACGGCCGCGTCGATCTCCGCGACCGACGAGACCCGGTGACTGAACGCGGCGACGCCGCGCAGGGCCTCGGTCTGACTGCGCATCTCGTGCAGCGCGCCGGTGGCCAGCCGGGGATGGCCGAGCGGCATGCCCGGCGAGACGACCAGCAGCGGCACGCTGTCCGCGTAGGCCTCGCCGACGGCGGCCGCCGCGTTCAGCAGGGCGGGCCCGGTCGTCGTGAGCACGACACCCGGACGGCCCGTCACGCGCGCGTACCCGTCGGCCGCGTACCCGGCACCCTGCTCATGGCGGGGCGCCACATGCTCGATGCCGTAGGCCGGAAGGTGCCGGTACACCTCCAGGTTGTGTGTGCCCGGGATGCCGAAGACCCGGCTCACGCCGTGCGCCCGCAGGGCCCGTACGAGGGCCTGTCCGCCGGTCAGGAGGCCGCCGGAGGCGTCCTGGGGGCCCGGCCGGGCGGCAGCGCCCATCACAGGCTCCGCGCGATGATGAGCCGCATGATGTCGGAGGTGCCCTCCTCGATCTCCTCCAGCTTGGCGTCCCGCATCCACTGCTCCACCGGGAACTCCCGCGAGTAGCCCCAGCCGCCGAGCGTCTGCACGGCCGCCCAGGTGCAGTACGCGGCCGTCTCCGACGCCGTCAGCTTGGCCATCGCGGCCTCGGCGGTCGCCTCCAGACCCGCGTCCAGCCGGCGGGCCGCCCGCCAGGTCATCAGCCGTGCCTGCTCCACGCGCGTGCGCATGTCGGCGAGGCGGAAGGCGACCGCCTGGTGCTCGATGATCGGCTTGCCGAACTGCCGCCGCTCACGGGCGTAGTCGCGCGCGTACTCGTACGCCGCCCGGGCCACTCCCGTCGCCGCCGCGCCCAGCACCGTACGGGAGATGTCGAAGGTCCGCATCAGCCCGACGAAGCCCTCGCCCTCGGCGCCGAGCCGGTGCTCCTCGGGCACGAACGCGTCCTCGAAGAAGATCTCCCGGCAGACGATCGCCCGCTGCCCCATCTTGCGCATCGGCTCGCCGAAGGTCATGCCCTCGGTGCCCTTGCGCAGCAGGAACGCGCTGACTCCGCGCGAGCGCCGGGTGGGGTCGGTCTTGGCGAAGACCACATAGCTGTCGGCCTCGCCCGCGTTCGAGATCCACGCCTTCTGGCCGCGCAGCCGGTAGCCGCCCGCGGTGCGGTGCGCGGTGGTGACGATCGACGCGGCGTCGGATCCGGCGCCGGGCTCGGTCGTCGCCAGGGCCGTCATCGGGGTGTCCGGGCCGGTGAGCGGCGTCAGCCACTCCTGCTTCTGCTCCTTGGTGCCGAGTTCGAGGACCGGGTCGGCGAAGAAGCCGTTGGAGCACAGCAGGTTGCCGATGCCGAGGTCGCCCACGCACAGCTCCTCCTGGACCAGGCACTGGGTGAAGACGTCCGTGAAGCCGCCCCCGCCGTACTCCTCCGGCAGCATGAAGCCGGTGATGCCGACCCCGGCGGCCTTGCGCCACAGATCCCAGGGCGTCTCCACGTCCGCCTCGTCCACGGCACGCGCGCGTGGCCGTATCTCCTCGCGGGCGAAGGCTCGGGCGAGATCGACGACGTCTCGCTGTTCGGGGCGGAGCGGGACCAGCTCGGTGGGGAGGTCGGACATGGTGCCTCCAAGGCGGCCGCGGACGGTGGTCGGCGAAGGGCGCCGGACAGGGCTCTACTGAATCGTGAGTCAGTATCCGGAGCCGGTCCGCGCCCTGTCAACGTGCTGAACGGAGGTTCAGTAGCGTGCTCCCGGGCCCGCGGGTGGTACCCCGGCCGGACCGGGCTGTCGGAGGCGCCGACCATAATGGGGAGCCTCACCCACTTCACCGGGAGGTATCCGTGACCGGACTGCGTTCCTCGAGCTCCGGGCTCCGCGCCCTGCGGCCCGCGGCCTTCGGCGCGGAACCGGGCGGTGAGCGCCTGGCACGCATCCGCCGCTCCCCCCACTTCAAGGACGGCGTCTTCCAGAACCCGGGCGGCACCGCGCGCACCCGGCCCTCCGGCTCCACGCTGGACCTCGCGAAGGTGTTCCTCGACAAGGACACCCGGCCCCTGCGCGCCCCGAGGGGCACCGTCCCGGTGCATCCCACCACCTTCGCCGACCTGGCCAAGCCGCCCGCCACCGGACTGCGGCTGACCTGGATGGGCCACTCCAGCGTCCTCGCAGAGATCGACGGCCACCGGATCCTGTTCGACCCCGTCTGGGGCGAGCGCTGCTCCCCGTTCCCCTTCGCCGGACCCAAGCGGCTGCACCCCGTGCCGCTGCCGCTGGCCGCGCTCGGCGAGGTCGACGTGGTCGTCATCTCGCACGACCACTACGACCACCTGGACCTGCCCAGCATCAAGGCGCTGGCCGGCACGGACACCCTGTTCGCCGTGCCGCTCGGCGTCGGCGCCCACCTGGAGCACTGGGGCGTCTCCCCGGACCGGCTGCGCGAGCTGGACTGGCACGAGTCGACCCGGGTCGGCGGACTCACCCTCACCGCCACCCCCGCCCGCCACTTCTGCGGCCGCGCCCTGCGCAACACCCAGCACACCCTCTGGGCGTCCTGGGTCGTCGCCGGCGAGGAGCACCGGATCTACCACAGCGGTGACACGGGCTATTTCGAGGGCTTCAAGGACATCGGCGCGGACCACGGCCCGTTCGACGCCACGATGATCCAGATCGGCGCGTACAGCGAGTTCTGGCCCGACATCCACATGACCCCCGAGGAGGGCCTGCGCGCCCACATCGACCTGCAGGGCGGGGCACCCCACGGCGCGCTGCTGCCGATCCACTGGGGCACCTTCAACCTGGCCCCGCACGCCTGGGCCGAGCCGGGCGAGTGGACCAAGGAGGCGGCCGAGGAGGCCGGCCAGGCGGTGGCCCTGCCCCGCCCGGGTGAGCCGTTCGAGCCGGCGGGCAAGCTCCCGGCGGAGGCGTGGTGGCGCGGCGTTTCGGGGGAGCTGCGGCGCACCTGGCGCTCGGTCGGCGCGTTCGTGGCGGAGCCGCCCGCCAAGCGGTGACGCCGCCGCGCCGACGGCACGGAAGGCCTGCGTGACACGACTCAGTCAAGGCCAAAGCAGATACTCTCTGTAACAATCCGCCCGCCTGATCCGCAGGCGGCCCAGGTCGTCGGATGTGCGGAATGTCCAGATGGTGATCACGCCGCCCTGATCGATTCTGCGCGACTCGTATCGATGTGTTTCGAGTTCAATTCCCTTGCATGACTGGCTAATCGGTCTGTCGTGCGAGAGCTCATACCAGAGCGGGACCAATCCTGCGGGACTTTGTCAACTGCCCCCCGCACATGATGGGGAGGCGACTACCGTCGGTGGCCGGATGGCAGCCCGACGGACAAGTACGAGGACGCAGATGTCTCACCTCCGAGCACCGGCCACCCGTGCCGACCGCCGAGAGGGCGGCAGGCACGGGCGACCGGGCGCCCGACCCGCTCCCGCACTGCCCGAGACGCACATACGGCCCCAGCTCATGCGGCTCGCCGTGCTGCCGCCGCTCGCGGTCGCCCTCAGCGCCACCGCCGCCGTCCTGTACAGCATCCGCGCCACTGGCGCCCGCACCGGCCCCGTCCTGTGGGGTGTGGTCGGCGGAGCGGTCACCGTGGCCGTCGCCGGCGTCCTGATCGCCGCCGTGGCCGCCGACCGGGCCGCCCGCTCGGTCTCCGACCGCGTCGACGCGCTGTGCCGTACCGCCGCGCGCGGCGAGGCGGACCTGCACGCCCTGGTCGACGCGCTGCGCCAGGGCGAGGCCCCGCCGCAGCGCGCACCGCGCCGCCGGCCGCCCGAGGACGCCGACGACTTCGACCTGCTCGCCGCCGACCTGGCCCGGGGGGGGGGGGGGGGGGCGCCCCCCCCCCGCCCGCCCCCCCCCGCCCCCCCCCCCCCCCCCCCCCCCCCCCCGCCCAGCTCTCCAGCCAGGCGGGCAGCGAGCAGAAGCTGGAGGTCTTCGTCAACCTCGCGCGCCGGCTGCAGTCGCTGGTGCACCGGGAGATCTCGATCCTCGACGACCTGGAGAACGAGATCGAGGACCCCGGCCTGCTCAAGGGCCTGTTCCACGTCGACCACCTGGCCACCCGCATCCGGCGGCACGCCGAGAACCTCGCCGTGCTCGGCGGCGCCGTCTCCCGGCGCCAGTGGAGCAACCCGGTCAGCATGACCGAGGTGCTGCGCTCCGCCATCGCCGAGGTCGAGCAGTACTCCCGGATCAAGCTGGTGCCGCCGATCGACGGCGAACTGCGCGGCCACGCCGTCGCCGACGTCATCCATCTGCTCGCCGAACTCATCGAGAACGCCTCGGTGTTCTCCGCCCCGCACACCCAGGTGCTGCTCCGCGCCAACCTCGTCACCTCCGGGCTCGCCGTGGAGGTCGAGGACCGCGGGCTCGGCATGCCGGTCGGCGAACAGAACCGGATGAACGCCCTGCTCGCCGACCCCGACCAGGTCAACGTCGCCAGCCTGCTGGCAGACGGGCGCATCGGCCTCTACGTCGTCTCCCAGCTCGCGCGGCGGCACGGCATCCATGTGCGGCTGCAGACCAACATCTACGGCGGTGTGCAGGCCGTACTCGTCGTCCCGCAGGCGTTGTTGGGTACGGCACCCGGGGTGGCCGGCGCGGCCGACGGGGCGGGCGTGCACCGGCCGCCGCAGGATCCGGCGGACACCGGTGCCTCGCCGCGGGTGCGTCTTCAGGGCCAGACCGGTGGGCCGGTGCAGGGCCAGGGGCACGGGTCCGGGCTGGGGCAGGTGCCGGGATCTGTGCCGGCGCCCGCATCCGGGCCGGTTCCTGTGCCGGGACCGCGACCCGCGGGTGCCGGCCCCGTGTACGGCGGTACCGGGCCGGAGGCCGACGCCACGGCCGACTCCGGGGCGGTGGCGGGGCGAGGCGCGCTGGTGGCCTCCGCGGGCGAGGCCGGCTCCGGAGGCGGACACGCCCAGGTGACGGGGCCGCGGCGGCACGCCCAGCACGGTGGCGGGGGGAGCGGCGCCGGGAGCGAGGTCGTACGGCGCGGCACCGAGAGCGGTGATGCTGGTCAGAGTGGAGGCGGCCTCGCGCCGCTGCCCGTGCGGGGCGCCCGGCAGGACCGGCCCAACCCCTCCGAGGCCCTGCCCGGCATCGGCGCCGGGGACCGGGCGGCGGTCGAGGCGCACGCGGGCATCCTGCCCACACCGCGCGCCGACACCGTGCGCGGCACCATGAACAAGCCCCGACTGCCCCGCCGCCGCGCCCAGGAGCACATCGTCCCCCAACTGCGCGGCGGTCCCGCACCCCGCCAGGACGGCGACGCCGTCGCGGGCCACGACCCGGGGCTGATGGCGGCCTTCCAGCGCGGGATCGGACTCGCCGAGGCGCAGCAGCACATGGAGGCCCAGGACGCCGCCTATACCACGCCTATGACGGACCATCACCTTCTGCCCGCCGCAGCGGAGTTCACCGACCCACCGCTTGCGCCGCCCAACCACATGGGCTCAGACCATACGAGCTCGGCGCACATGGGCTCGGCTCACGTGGGCTTGGACCACATGGGCTCAGACCACATGGCCTCCGACCACAGAGACCCCACCCCGATATCCCAGGGGCGCACCCACGCGCCCACATCCGACGGTGCCCGTGGCGCCGGCCGGCCCGACGGGAGCGCCCCGGCCGGCTGACGCCCGCACCGTGCCCACCCCCCACCTCCGACCACGCACCCTCAACCGCCAGCGCTCCCGCAGACCTTCGTACCCCAAGGAGTCGATCCACCATGGCGAGCGATGCGCCGACCGCCCACGCATCCGACCTCGACTGGCTGCTGAGCGGCCTCGTGCAGCGCGTACCGCACACCACCAGCGCGGTGCTCCTGTCCTGCGACGGGCTGGTGAAGTCCGTGCACGGCCTCGACATCGACAGCGCCGACCACATGGCGGCCCTGGCCTCCGGCCTGTACTCCCTCGGCCGCAGCGCGGGCGTCCGGTTCGGCGACGGCGGGGACGTCCGCCAGGTCGTCGTCGAGCTCGACTCGACCCTGCTGTTCGTCACCACCGCCGGCTCCGGCACCTGCCTCGCCGTGCTCGCGGGCCGGGAGGCCGACGCCGCCGTGCTCGGCTACGAGATGGCGATGCTCGTCAAGAGCGTCCGCCCCTACCTGGTGACCGCCCCCCGGCAGCAAGCCGTCGAACCCACGGCGACGAGGCCTTGAGCGTGGCCGCAGCCGGCGACGGGCCCTGGCTGGACGACGCGGCCGGACGGCTGGTGCGCCCGTTCACGGTCAGCAACGGACGCACCGAGCCCAGCGTGGCCCTGGACCTGATGTCACAGGTGATGGCCACCGGCGTCACCCCGCTCGGCTATCTCGGCCCCGAGCACGCCCAGGCGCTCGACCTGTGCCGGGCCCCCGTCTCGGTCGCCGAGGTCGCCGCGCATCTGAAGCTGCCCGCGGTGGTCACCAAGGTGCTGCTCTCGGACCTCGTCGACTGCCAGGCGCTGACCACCAAGCCCCCCGTTTTCCACCACACACCCACTGACCGGTCTCTGCTGGAGGCAGTGCTCGATGGACTACGACGACAGCTCTGACCCGTTCCCGACCGCGCTGAAGATCCTGGTGGCGGGCGGGTTCGGGGTCGGCAAGACGACCTTCGTGGGAGCGGTCAGCGAGATCGCGCCGCTCAGCACGGAGGAGCTGCTCACCACGGTCAGCGTCGGCACGGACAGTCTCGACGGCGTCGAGAACAAGATGGAGACGACGGTCGCCATGGACTTCGGCCGGATCACCCTCGATCCGGACCATGTGCTGTACCTGTTCGGCACCCCGGGGCAGGAGCGGTTCTGGTTCATGTGGGACGAGCTGTCCGAGGGCGCGCTCGGCGCGGTGATCCTCGCCGACACCCGCCGGCTCCAGGACTGCTTCGCGGCCGTGGACTTCTTCGAGGAACGCGGACTCGGCTTCATCGTCGCCATCAACGAGTTCGACGGCGGCTACCGCTACGACCCCGAGGAGGTGCGTGCCGCCATCGACCTGGACCCCGAGATCCCCGTCGTCCGCTGCGACGCCCGGATCTCCTCCTCCGGCGTGCAGACCCTGCTCACCCTCGTACGCCACCTCCTCGCCCACGCCCCGGCGACCGCGCCGAGCCACGGCGCCCACATGTGATCCCGCACTATCGCCCACGGAGTTCCCCCATGAGGTACGCCCACAGCGCTGGAGCCCGGCCATGACCTACGAGCCGCCCCGGCCGGTCCGGGGTCTGCTGCTCACCCCCGAGGACAAGGAGGCCCCCGCCCGCGTCCACCGACTGCGCCTGCTCGGCCTGGCGGACCGTCCCGACCCGGCGCTCGACGCCTTCGCGGACCATCTCGCCCGGCTCACCGGCGCGCCCTACGCCATGGTCAACTTCGTCGGCGAGGACCACCAGTTCTTCGCGGGCCTGTGCGTCCCCGTGGCCCCCCTGCTCAGGGAGGACGGCAGCAGGCCGGAGTTCGGCCGGGTCCTGCCGCGCGAGCACGGGTTCTGCCCCCATGTGGTGGTCCGCCGCAAGGCACTGGTGCTCGAGGACGTCCGCGACTATCCGCGGTTCGCCGGGAACCCCGTCGTGGACGAGTACGGCATCCGGTCCTATCTGGGCGCCCCGCTCATCGACAGCTCCGGCATGGTGCTCGGCACCGTGTGCGCGGCCGACACCGAGCCCCGGGTCTGGGGCCGATCGGTACTGGAGACCGTCAAGGCGCTGGCCGCCGACCTCGTCGTACGACTCGAACGGAGCGCCGAGGACGGGCTGCCCCTGTGACGGGCCGGGGCCTGCCATCGCCGCCGGCACCTGGGGCGTGAAGGAAAGCTGAGGCGGCGGTTAAGAAAAGCTCGATGGACCCGCGGCCCGCGCATACGGCAGATTGCAGGGTGATTCCACCCCTCTGACCCGGTGCGGGCTCCTTACGCATGCCCGCGGGCCGGGACCTCACCCACAGGAGCCGCACGCGTGAAGGCGCTGGTCAAGGAGAAGGCGGAGCCCGGGCTCTGGCTGACGGACGTCCCGGAGCCCGAGATCGGCCCGGGTGACGTACTGATCAAGGTCATGCGGACCGGTATCTGCGGCACCGACCTGCACATCCGGGCCTGGGACGGCTGGGCGCAGCAGGCGATCCGGACCCCGCTCGTGCTCGGGCACGAGTTCGTCGGGCAGGTCGTCGAGACCGGCCGGGACGTGAGCGACATCCGCATCGGCGACCGGGTCAGCGGCGAGGGCCATCTGGTGTGCGGCAAGTGCCGCAACTGCCTGGCCGGCCGCCGCCATCTGTGCCGGGCCACCGTCGGCCTCGGCGTCGGCCGGGACGGTGCCTTCGCCGAGTACGTCGCCCTGCCCGCGGGCAACGTCTGGGTGCACCGGGTCCCCGTCGACCTCGACGTCGCCGCGATCTTCGACCCGTTCGGCAACGCCGTGCACACCGCGCTGTCCTTCCCGCTGGTCGGCGAGGACGTGCTGATCACCGGCGCCGGCCCGATCGGCCTGATGGCCGCCGCCGTGGCCCGGCACGCGGGCGCCCGCAACGTCGTCATCACCGACGTCAGCGAGGAGCGCCTGGACCTGGCCCGCAAGATCGGTGTGAGCCTCGCCCTGAACGTCGCCGAGTCCACCATCGCCGACGGACAGCGGGAGCTGGGCCTGCGCGAGGGCTTCGACATCGGCCTGGAGATGTCCGGCCGTCCCGAGGCCATGCGGGACATGATCGCCAACATGACGCACGGCGGCCGTATCGCCATGCTGGGCCTGCCCGCCCAGGAGTTCCCGGTCGACTGGTCCCGGATCGTCACCTCGATGATCACCATCAAGGGCATCTACGGCCGTGAGATGTTCGAGACCTGGTACGCGATGTCGGTGCTGCTGGAGGGCGGCCTGGACCTCGCCCCCGTGATCACCGGCAGGTACGGCTACCGCGACTTCGAGGCGGCCTTCGCCGACGCCGCGAGCGGCAAGGGCGGCAAGGTCATCCTCGACTGGACCGCGTAAGCGACGTCAATCCCCAGCCGCGCCAGCACTTTCAGGAGCTTCCCCATGTTCGACACCGTCCGCGACGACCTGCGCGCCACCCTCGACGAGATCCGCGCCGCCGGTCTGCACAAGCCCGAGCGGGTCATCGGCACCCCGCAGTCCGCGACCGTGAACGTCACCGCCGGCGGCCGTCCCGGCGAGGTCCTCAACTTCTGCGCCAACAACTACCTCGGCCTCGCCGACCACCCCGAGGTGATCGCCGCCGCCCACGAGGCCCTCGACCGCTGGGGCTACGGCATGGCCTCGGTCCGCTTCATCTGCGGCACCCAGGAGGTGCACAAGGAGCTGGAGGCCCGGCTCTCGGCGTTCCTCGGCCAGGAGGACACGATCCTGTACTCCTCCTGCTTCGACGCCAACGGCGGTGTCTTCGAGACGCTGCTCGGCGAGGAGGACGCGGTGATCTCCGATGCCCTCAACCACGCCTCCATCATCGACGGCATCCGCCTGTCCAAGGCCCGCCGCTTCCGCTACGCCAACCGCGACCTCGCCGACCTGGAGGCGAAGCTGAAGGAGGCGTCCGACGCCCGGCGCCGCCTGATCGTCACCGACGGCGTGTTCTCCATGGACGGCTACGTCGCCCCGCTGCGCGAGATCTGCGACCTCGCCGACCGCTACGACGCGATGGTCATGGTCGACGACTCGCACGCCGTCGGCTTCGTCGGCCCGACCGGCCGCGGCACCCCCGAGCTGCACGGCGTCATGGACCGCGTCGACATCATCACCGGCACCCTCGGCAAGGCCCTCGGCGGCGCCTCCGGCGGCTATGTCGCCGCCCGCGCCGAGATCGTCGCCCTGCTGCGCCAGCGCTCCCGGCCGTACCTGTTCTCCAACACCCTCGCCCCGGTGATCGCCGCCGCCTCCCTGAAGGTCCTCGACCTGCTGGAGTCCGCCGACGACCTGCGCGTCCGGCTGCGCGAGAACACCGCGCTGTTCCGCCGCCGGATGACCGAGGAGGGCTTCGACGTCCTCCCCGGCGACCACGCCATCGCCCCCGTGATGATCGGCGACGCGGCCGAGGCGGGCCGCATGGCCGAGCTGCTGCTGGAGCGGGGTGTGTACGTGATCGGCTTCTCCTACCCGGTCGTCCCGCAGGGCCAGGCCCGCATCCGCGTCCAGCTGTCCGCCGCGCACTCCACCGAGGACGTCAACCGCGCGGTCGACGCCTTCGTCGCGGCCCGCGCCGAGCTGACGGCCTGAGCGGGGCGGACGCCTTGCGATAATTGACCGCATGATCGAGGCACGGCGGCTCCACATCCTCCGTGCGGTGGCCGACCACCGCACGGTCACCGCGGCGGCCGCCGCGCTGTACCTCACGCCGTCGGCGGTGTCCCAGCAGCTGACGGCGCTGGAGCAGGAGACCGGCCACCGCCTGGTCGAGCGCAGCGCCAAGGGCGTACGGCTCACCCCGGCCGGCGAGATCCTGCTCGGCCACACCAACGCGGTCCTCGCCCAGCTGGAGCGTGCCGAGGCCGAGCTGGCCGCCTACGGCTCGGGCGAGGCGGGCACGGTCACCGTGGCGGCCTTCGCGACCGGCATCGCGCAGGTCGTGGCCCCGGCCGTGGCCCGGCTCGCCCACTCCGCGCCCGGCATCCGCATCCGCGTGCAGGACGCCGAGGGCGACGAGAGCCTGCCCATGGTGCTGGACCGGCAGGTCGACGTGGCGGTGGCCGTGGAGTACCGGGGCGCCCCGCCCGCCGACGACCCCCGGCTCACCCACGTCTCGCTCTACGCCGAGCCGTTCGACGCGGTCGTACCCGTCGGCCACCGCCTCGCGGACGCCGCCGAGGTTCCCCTCGCCGAGCTGGCCAAGGACCCCTGGATCGGCCCGTACCCCGGCAACCCCTGCCACGACGTGGTCGTCCTGGCCTGCGAGAGCGCCGGTTTCCAGCCCCGCCTGGAGCACTCCTCGGACGACTTCCGCGCCGTCGTCGCGCTCGCCTCGGCCGACGCCGGCGTGGCGCTCGTACCGCGCTCCGCGCTGAACGGCATGGACCTCACCGGCGTCGTCGTACGCCCCGTCGACGGCGTGGCCCCGACCCGCCGCGTCTTCGCCGCCGTACGACGCGGCGCCGAGGGGCACCCGCTGATCCGCCCGGTGCTGGACGCGCTGCGGAAGGCGGCCCTGGCGTAGGGAACCGGCCATCGGCCGCACGCAGTCTGGGAGGTCATGCGTGTGACGATGATCCTCCCGGCCCTGACCGAAGCGACCAGCCCGCTGTTCAGGCCCATCAAGTACTCGCTGTTCCCGCCGCTGGGCCTGGCCACCCTGGCCGGCTACCTCGACCCGGACGACGAGGTCACGCTCTACGACGAACACGTGGAGCGCATCGACCCGGCGGCCCTGGACACCCCCGACCTCCTGGTGGTGCAGCCGTACATCACCTCGGCCCGGCGCAGCTACGAGATAGCCGACCACTTCCGGGCCCGGGGCGTCCATGTCGCCATGGGCGGTCTGCACGTCACCTCGCTGCCCGACGAGGCCGCGGCCCACGCCGACACCGTCTTCACCGGGCCCGGCGAGGACACCTGGCCGCTGTTCCTGAAGGACTTCCGCGACGGCGTACCGGCCCGCCGCTACGACTCCACCCGGCGCACCCTCGCCGGACTGCCTCCGGTGCGCCGCGACCTGATCAAGCGGCACCTCTACCTCGTGCCCAACTCGATCGTGGTGTCCCGGGGCTGCCCCCACCACTGCGACTTCTGCTACAAGGACGCCTTCTTCGAGGGCGGCAAGTCCTTCTACACCCAGGCCGTCGACGACGCCCTGGCCGAGATCGACCGCCTGCCCGGCCGTCACCTCTACTTCCTCGACGACCACCTGCTGGGCAACCGGCGCTTCGCCGAGGCCCTGTTCGACGGGATGCAGGGGATGGGCCGGCTGTGGCAGGCGGCGGGCACGGTCGACTCCGTGCTCAAACCGGACCTGCTGGAGCGGGCGGTGGAGGCGGGCCTGCGCAGCCTGTTCGTCGGGTTCGAGACGGTCAACGACGCCAACCTCGCCGAACGGCGCAAGAACCAGAACATCGGCACCGACTACGCGGCCGCGGTACGACGCCTGCACGACGCCGGGGTGATGGTCAACGCCAGCTTCGTCTTCGGGCTCGACCAGGACGGCCCCGACGTCTTCGACCGCACCGTGGAGTGGGCCGTCGAGCAGGGCATCGAGACGGCGACCTTCCACATCATGACGCCGTATCCGTCGACCGGGCTGTGGAGGCAGCTGGAGTCCGAGGGACGCATCACGCACCGCGACTGGGACCTGTACGACACCCGCCATGTCGTCTACCAGCCCAAGGGCATGACACCGCGTCAGCTGGAGGACGGCTACTGGCGGGCCTACCGCGACTTCTACCGCTGGTCCAGCATCTGGCGCGGCTCGGCGGCGCAGCCGGGCCGGCACGAGCGGCTGCGGCACCTTGCCTACGCGGGCGGCTGGAAGAAGTTCGAGCCCGCCTGGGACCTGCTGATCCGCTCGCGCCGGGTGGTGCGGGCGCTGCCGATGCTGGAGCGGACGCTCGCGGCGTTCGGCGGGCGGCAGTGAAGAGAACTCCGGAGCCCTGGAGTCTGTCTCAGATATGGCATAACATCCCTGATATGAAACAGGGCGAGGTCGCACCGGCTCCGGAGCCCGTCGACGCCCGGCTCGGCGCCCGCCTCGCCGAGCTGCGCGCCGGGCACGGCTGGTCCCTGGGGGAGCTGGCCGAGCGCAGCGGGGTGAGCCGGTCCACCCTCTCGCGCGCCGAACGGGCGGAGATCAGCCCCACCGCCTCCCTGCTGAACCGGCTCTGCCATGTCTACGGCCGCACCATGTCCCAGCTGCTCAGCGAGGTGGAGGCGGCACCCGCGCCGCTGGTCCGGGCCGCCGACCAGCAGATCTGGGAGGACCGTGACTCGGGATTCGTCCGGCGGTCGGTGTCCCCGCCGCACGCCGGGCTCCGCGGCGAACTGGTCGAGGGCCGGCTCGCACCGGGTGCCGACATCGCCTACGACCGCCCGCCCGTGACCGGTCTGGAACAGCATCTGTGGGTGCTCGACGGCGCCCTGGAGGTGACCGACGGGGAGCAGGTCCACCACCTGGACCCCGGAGACTGCCTGCGGATGCGCGTCTTCGGCCCCACCCGGTTCCGCTGCGCCGGCCCCGTCGAGGCACGGTATGTGCTGGCGGTGGTGCGGCCGTGAGGGTGGAGCGCTGGAACGCCGCGCAACTGCGGGACCACGCGGGCGAGTTGGCGGATCTGCTGACCGACACCGTGGCCGGTGGCGCCTCGGTCGGCTTCCTCGCGGCGCTCACGCACGAGGAGGCCACCGCCTGGTGGCGGGAGCGGGCCGAGGCGAGCGCGGCGGGCCGGCTCGCCGTCTGGGCGGCACTGGACGGCACCGGCCGCCCGGCCGGAACCGTGAGCCTGGTCCACCCCGACAAGCCGAACAGCCGCCACCGCGCGGAACTGGTGAAGCTGATGGTGCACCGCTGCGCGCGCGGGCAGGGACTCGGCCGCCGGCTCCTCACCACCGCCGAGGACGCCGCCGCGGCCGCCGGCATCACCCTGCTCCACCTCGACACCGAGACCGGCAGCCCCGCCGAGCACCTCTACCGCTCGGCCGGCTGGACCCGGGCCGGCGTCATCCCCGACTACGCGGAGAGCCCGGGCGGCGAGCTGCGCCCGACGAGCCTGTACTACAAGCGCCTGGAGCCGCCGGCCGGGTGACTGTCAGTGGCAGGAGCTACCGTGCGTTGCATGCCGGATGCCGAAGACGTACGCCGTATCGCCCTGTCCCTGCCGGACACCACGGAGAAGATCGCCTGGAGCATGCCCACGTTCCGGGTGGCCGGGAAGATGTTCGCGACCCTGCCCGAGGACGAGACGTCCATCGCCGTGCGCTGCCCCAAGGAGGAGCGCGACGAACTGGTGCTGGCCGAGCCGGAGAAGTTCTGGATCGCCGACCACGAGGCCCAGTTCGCCTGGGTCAGAGCGAGACTCGCCGCACTGGAGGACGAGGACGAGCTACGCGCCGTCCTCGCCGACTCCTGGCGGCAGGCCGCACCGCCCCGACTCCTCGACGCCCACCCCGAGTTGGGGCTGCCGCCCGGGGAGTGGAAATAACCCGTGCGCGCGAGCCGGGCGTGGCATGATCCCGCGCGGCGCAGACGGGCGCGGCACCGCGAGGGCGCGGCGGGGAGGGAGCATCCGGGATGACGGGCACGGACTCACGGCACGACGTCGGCACGCGCGGGGCGGGCAGGGCCGAGGCCGGCGGGCGGGCCGTCTGGTCACGGGACTTCGCCCTGTTCTTCGTGGCCAGGGCCGTCGCCCGGCTCGGCGACACCATGCTGCCCGTGGCGCTCGCCGCCGGCCTGCTGGAGCACGGGTACGGCGCGGGCGCGGTCGGTCTCGCCATGGCCTCGACGGCGGCGGCGTTCGCCGGTCTCGTCGTCTTCGGCGGGGTCATCGCCGACCGGTTCAGCACCCGCAGGCTGATGATCGGCGCCGACCTTGTCCGGCTCGTCACCCAGTCCCTCGCCGCAGGACTGTTCTTCGCCGGGCATGTGGTGCTGTGGCAGATCTGCGCGATCGGCTTCGTCAACGGCGTGGCGGGGGCGGTCTTCCAGCCGGGCGTGGCCAGTACGGTGCCCCGGCTGGCCGCCGACATCCAGGGCGCCAACGGCGCGATCCGCATCGCCGAGTCCGCCGCCCAGCTCGCCGGCCCGGCCGTCGCCGGTCTCCTGGTCGGCTTCGCCTCGCCCGGCGCCGTGTTCGCCGCGCACGCGGCCACCTACGCGACGAGCGCCCTGTGCCTGCTGCTGCTCCGGCTGCCCCCGCTCCCCGAGGGCAGCGGTGCCGCCACCGGCCGGGGGATGCGTGCCTTCCGGGCCGATCTGGTCCAGGGCTGGCGGGAGTTCCGGTCCCGGACCTGGCTGTGGGCCGTGATCGCCGTCTGGTGCCTGTACATGATCGCGGTCTGGGGGCCGACCGTCCCGCTCGTGGCCACGGAGGTCGTCCAGCAACACGGCCCGCGCGCCTACGGCCTGGTCAACTCCGCCCTCGGCGCGGGCACGGTGGTCGGCGGCCTGCTCGCCCTGCGGCTGCGGCCCCGCCGCATGCTCCGCGCCGGCGCGATCTCCCTGTTCGCCTTCTTCGGCCTCCCCGCGGCCGTCGGCGCGGGCCTCGGCGTGCCGGCGATGGCGATCGGGGCGGCCGTGGCGGGCGCCGGAATGTCGTTCTGGGGCGTGATGTGGGCGACCAGCGTGCAGACCCAGGTCCCGCCGGACGTCCTCAACCGGATCCACGCCTACGACGTGGCCGGCTCCCTCGCCATGATGCCGGTGGGCCAGGCCCTCGCGGGCCCCGCGGCCGACGCGGTCGGCGCCGGGCACGTCCTGCTGATCTCCGCCGCGACCAGCCTGGCGGTGGCTGCGGCACTGCTCGCGGTTCCCGCGATACGCGACCTGGTCCGAGCGGACGCGCCCGCGCGGTGAGCGCACATCCGTGCAGGCCGCCTGCGCCCTGCGCCGGTCCCGTCCGGGGGCCGGGTCGCTCACCGGCGCTGGCAGGGTGCCGCTGCGCCCCCGTGCCGCCCAACGGCACGACTGCCCGCAGCTACGCGCGCTCCACGAATCGCCCGATCCGCTCCCGCAGGCTCACCGCGTCCAGCCCGTGCGCGGCCACATGCTCCTCAACCGTCCCGTAGCGGCGCAGCTCGCCGCGGCCGACGCCGAGGCCCAGGACGCGGTGCGGCACGTCCGCGAGCGCCTCGCTCACCGCGGTCGTCGAGGTGCCCGCGAGATACGGCTCGACCAGCACGACATCGGTGCCCGCCGACTCCGTGGCCCGGCGTAGGCCCGCCGCGTCGAAGGGCCGCACCGTCGTCGCGTACAGGACCGTCACGTCCAGGCCCTCCGTGGCGGCGAGGACCGGGTCCAGCACCGGGCCCACGGCGAGCACCACACCGCCGCGGCCCTCGCGGACCGCGGCGAAGCGCTCGCCGTCGATCAGCCGCCCCTGCCGGTTGGCCTGCACGGACAGCCGTACGTACACCTTGTCGTCGCTGGCGGCGACCGCGCGGCGCAGCAGTGTCTCGGCCTCGTCCGGGTGCCCGGGCACGTGCACGGTCCAGCCGTCCAGTGTGTCGAGCAGCGCCACATCGCCCGGGGCCATGTGCGTGTAGCCGCCGGCCGGCCAGTCGAAGGAGGCGGCCGCGCTCACCAGCACCGCCCCGGTGTTCTGGTGCCCGAGATCCAGCTTGACCTGCTCGAACGGCCGCTCCACGAGGAAGCTGGCGAAGGTGTGCACCACGGGCCGCAGCCCGGTCAGCGCCAGCCCCGCCGCCGCCCCGACGAGCAGCTGCTCGCGGATGCCGACATTGACGACCCGGTCGGGATGCCGGGCCATGGCCTCGTCGAAGCCGTCCTTGCCGATCTCGGCCAGGACCACCGCGACGCGCGGATCCTCGTCCAGCAGCCGGGAGACGACGGGGGCGAAACGGTCACGCATGGTGTCCATCAGGATCTGCCTTTCCAGGAGGCGGGAGTCAGGCGTTCTTGGGCTCGACGCGGGCCACGACCACATGCGGCCGCCCGGGATGCGGCGCGGTGAACGCGGCGTACAGCGCCTCGTGATCGCGCCCGTCGACGGTCACCACCGACCAGCCCGCCGCCTCGAACCGGGCGGCGATGCCGCCGGGCAGGGCGTGGCTGGCGGAGGAGTTGTCGACCACGACCGTGTGCAGCCGCTCCAGGCCGGCGGGCCCCGCGAAGGCGATCGCCTCGTGGTTGCTGCCCTCGTCCAGCTCGGCGTCCCCGATCAGCACCCAGACCGCCGGATCGTGCAGCCCCTGCGCCCGCAGCCCCAGCGCGCTGCCCACCGCGATCGGCAGCCCGTGCCCGAGCGAGCCGCTGCCGATCTCGGCGCCCGGCACCAGCACCCGGTCCGGGTGATGCCCGAGCGGGGAGTCGTACGACCCGAACCCGGGCAGCCAGTCCACCGGCACGAACCCCTTCGCGGCCAGCACCGCGTAGTACGCCATCGGCCCGTGCCCCTTGCTCAGCAGGAACCGGTCGCGGGCCGGATCGTCCCGCCGCTGCGGCGTCACCCGGAGCACGCGGTCGTAGAGCACCCACAGCACGTCGAGGGTGGAGGTGGCCGCCGGTCCGTGCTTCTCGTCGCCGGTCATCAGGCTCATCAGACCGGGCAGGTCGTCGTACCCGTACGCGCGGTTCTCGTCCGTTGCGATCGTCATGCCGACGATCGTGCAACCTCAACCAAACTCGAGGTCAACCGGAAAACGGATACGCGATCACCGAGCGGAGTGCGGTATTGTTTCCCTGCGCGTTTCGATCGGGGAAACCCCAGGTCAAACGGCACCGGGACGTGGCGCAGCTTGGTAGCGCACTTGACTGGGGGTCAAGGGGTCGCAGGTTCAAATCCTGTCGTCCCGACCAGCTTTACGGCCGGTCGGAGGTCGTCTCCTCAGCGATGAGGAGACGACCTTTGTCGTGTCTGCCGTCGTGTGTGCTGCCGTGTCTGCCGAGCGTGCGGAGCGTCGGCCTCGTTCTCGCGTTCCGCGTCGGAAAGCGCCGGCAGGCGGTCGCCGACGGCGATCCTGGCCGCCATCGTGGCGAGCTGCCCGCAGGCCCGGGCGATCTCCCGCTGGGCCTGGTTCCGCTCGCTGACGACGGCCGAGAGCAGCAGCGCGGTCAGCGCGGCGGAACCGTTGAAGGCCTGCAGGGTGATCATCTTGGTGAGCAGGTCGTGACCGGCGAACGGGCCTGATCTCTCGCCCCCGCGATGACGGCGAAGATCGACACCGCCAGTGCGCACGGCGCGGCCCCGGCCAGCTGGAAGCGGAAGGCCGCCCAGATCAGCAGCGGGAACCCGACGAACAGCAGCGGAACGTGACTGGTCACGAGGAGTCCCACAGCGGCTGTGGCCGCCACGAGCAGCAGCGCCTCTGCCCATCGGGCGGGCCGCGCGTGCCTGGGCGGGCGTGCCGAGCGCAGGACGAGCAGGACCGGCGTGACCACCAGGACGCCCATCGCGTCGCCGGTCCACCACACCGACCACGTCGGCCAGAAGTCGCGTGGGCTCAGTGCGCCGGCGAGGAACAGGGTCCCGCTGCCTGTCGTCGCGCTGACCAGCATCCCGGTGAACGCACCGAGAAAGATCAGCGCGAGCGCGTCCCGTAGCCGGTCCAGGTCCGTATGGAATCCCGTACGGCGCAGCAGCAGGTAGGAGCAGACGGGTGCGACGGTGTTGCCCGCCGCGATGGCGAGCACGGCCGGGAGCGACGGCCCCAGCGCGAGGAGAGGTAGAGGTCGCCGTAGATCTCGCCGCGCACGGTGATGGCGACGCCGAGCAGGGTGCGCAGGCGCGGGTGGCCGGCCGGGAATCCGGCGGAGGCGGGATGGCCCGGGATGTCGTCGATCCGCAGGGGGTCGGGGTAGCGGATGAGATGGCCGAGGACGCCCAGACCACGCGGCAGTCCGGCCTCGGCCAGAGAGGCCCGTTCCCGTTCCGACAGCCCGGCCGCGATGAACTGCTCCAGCCGTTGCCCGGACTCGTCGAGCACCCCCAGGGCTCCGTAGCGGGCGCCGACCAGGTCCATGGCGGTCGTCACGATACGGTGCAGCACCGCCGGCAGTTCCACCTCACGGCTGATGGCGACCACCGCGTCCAGCAGACCCTGCAGCCGGTCCATGGAGGACAGCAGGGCGCGCAGCTGGTCGTCGATCCGGCCCAGCTCGGACCGCAGACGCATGTGCAGGTCGGGGAGGTACGGC
This sequence comes from Streptomyces sp. NPDC050743, assembly GCF_044456925.1. NCBI lineage: Bacteria > Bacillati > Actinomycetota > Actinomycetes > Kitasatosporales > Streptomycetaceae > Streptomyces > Streptomyces sp. NPDC050743. Next base: position 26,648 of record NZ_JBITGJ010000062.1, on the reverse strand, counting down.
CGGCTGGGCTGTCTCCCTGCCTTCTCTCCCGCCATCGCGGCCTCCTGCCTCGTCTCCCGCGATTGCGGCCTCCTGGCGCGGGCCCGGTCGGTGCGGGACGGCGGCATCACCTTCGATTGTGGCATCGGCGCCCTGGTCAGGCGGCCCACGGCGGCCGGCAGCGCGGGTGAAGGGCCTCGCCGGCGCTGCCGGGCGAGGCCCTTTCCCGTGCCGCGGGCGGCTTCCCGCGCCGCGAGTGGCTTCAGGCGGTGCGCACGTCCTGACGCGACGCGGCGAGGTAGCCGACCAACGCGAGAATGGCCACCGTCCAGGCCAGGGTCACCGGGCCCAGGCCCCAGTCCAGGCCGCCGCGGGTGCCCGGCAGGGCCATCCAGTCGGCGAGGGAGGCGCCGAGCGGGCGCGTGATGACGTACGCCGTCCAGAACGCGGTCACCGCGCCCAGCAGGCGGGCGCGGTGGGCGACGGCCGGGACGCAGATCGCCACGGCGAACAGGACGACGGAGCCCAGGTAGCCGAGGCCGATCGTCGCGGTGAGGTCGCCCGCGGCGGTGCCTAGGGCGAAGGTGGCGAGGACGGCCGCCCAGTAGAAGGACTCGCGGCGCCGTGTGCGGATGGAGTGGATGGACAGGGTGCGCTCGGACGCGTACCACAGGACGAAGACGGCGGTCAGGGCGATCAGGAACAGCGGGGTGGACAGGGTGTACGGGACGCCGAGGCCGACGTGGAGCACGTCCGCGGCCATCGTGCCGAACACACTGACCATGACGACGGCCGTCCAGTAGATCCAGGCCACGTACCGGCGGACGGCGAACTGGAGCACGAGCGACGCCGTGAACGCGAGGCCGCCGAGGCCCACCGCCGGGATCGGGCCCAGCAGATGGGCGAGGAAGTCGGAGGCGGTCTCGCCCATGCCGGTGGTGAGGACCTTGATGATCCAGAAGTAGACGGTGACCTCCGGCACCTTGTTCGCGCTCTCACGTATGCGCGCGCGTGCGTCAGCGCGGGGCCGGTCGTCCAGGACGTGCTCTGTGCTCATGGCCCGCACCCTCGCACGCCCAACTCGCTTTTCCCCAGCCCCCTTTGCCATTGTTTTGGGGCTTCTGGTGCAGCTGTTGCCACGGGCCGTCGCGAACCTGAAAGCAACCTGAACGCATCGGGGAAACCCCTGGTCGGCGGCCTGACCGGCCTGATACACAGGCGGGTCAGGCGGCCGCCGGCGTCAGAAGGCCAGGCCCACGTGCGCGAGCGCCTGCTTCAGCAGCACCCCGTGCCCGCCCGGCATCTCGCTCTGCACCGCCGGGGAGGCGGCCTCCTGCGGGCTGAACCACACCAGGTCCAGCGCGTCCTGCCGGGGGCGGCAGTCGCCGGTGACCGGCACGATGTAGGCGAGGGACACCGCGTGCTGGCGTGGGTCGTGGTACGGCGTGATGCCCGCCGTCGGGAAGTACTCCGCGACCGTGAAGGGCTGCAGGGAGGCGGGGACACGGGGGAGGGCCACCGGTCCGAGGTCCTTCTCCAGGTGGCGCAGCAGGGCGTCGCGGACCCGCTCGTGGTGCAGGACGCGGCCGGAGACCAGGGCCCGGCTGACCGTCCCGTCCGGGCCGATCCGCAGCAGCAGTCCGATGCTGGTGACTTCGCCGCTGTCGTCCACGCGCACGGGTACGGCCTCGACGTACAGGATCGGCATCCGGGCCCTGGCCATTTCCAGCTCGTCCGTGGACAGCCAGCCGGGAGTCGTCTCGGTCATGTCAGACATTGCTTGATCATACTTTCCGGGTGGGGCGCCCGCTGGGATCGCGGGCCGGGTCGGATACGGGCGGTCCGTAGAGGCGCAGGGCGTTGCCGCGGCCGGTCCAGGACGCGATCCGCAGGGCGTCGGGCAGGCTCAACTCGTCGGCGTCCACGCGGGTTTGGAGCAGATCGGCGAGCCCCTGCCGGAAGCACAGGGCGCCGAGGTGGTGGAATTCGGCCACCCCGTAGGCGTCGGAGCTGTACAGCAGTTTGCGGAACGGGGTGATCTCCAGCGCCTCCTCCAGGACCGCCCGGCAGCGGGCCGGGCCGGTGTGGTGCAGGGCGAGGCCCACGTCCAGGTACACCTGCTCGAACACCGCGGCGAGATAGGCGGCCTGGCGGTGGTACGGCCAGCAGTGCAGCAGCAGCACCGGGACCGTGCCGGACGTCAGCCGCAGCCAGTCGGTCAGCAGCGCCGGGTCGGCGTGGTGCAGCCGCAGGTCGGCGTCGCCGAAGCCGGTGTGCAGCTGCAGCGGCAGGCCGAGGTCGACGGCCATCCACAGCAGCTGCCGTACCAGCACCGGGTCCGTGAGCCGGCCGCCGTCCGCGAGCCAGTGCCGGGCGGCCCCGGTGACCTCGGCGTCCGCCGGGCGCGCCGGGTCCAGGGCGAAGCCGGTGCGGTAGGCGGCCACCGACTTCACCGCCACCACGCCCGGCCGGCGTACGGCCTCCTCGGCGGCGGCGCGGAAGCGGGCCGCGTACTCGCCCGGCTCGACGCCCCGCGCGGCCACCGCCTCCGCCACCTGCTCCAGGCGTACGACCTCGAAGGCGGCGGCGCCGGAGGCCTGCGCCAGCTCGGCCGGGGAGGTGAGCGGGTGCGGGGCGTAACCGGTGTCCACGAGGAACACCCCCGCTCCCGCGGCCCGCAGGAAGCGGCGGTTGGCCTCCCGCCAGCCCAGCTCCGCGCGGCGGGCCGCATACTCGGCGGGCGGCGCGTGCCGGGGGAGGTCCAGCAGGGGCGCGCAGTGCCGGCGTACGGCCACACCGGCGGGGGTGTCGAAGGGCGAGACGCCGGGCCAGGCCTCGCCCTCGGTCAGCAGCGGGGCGAACTCCTCGGGCGCGAGGTCGGCCGTCACGGCGCCGTGGCAGTGGTGGTCCACCAGCTCCAGCGCGGCGAGGGCCTCGTGGACCGGTCCCGGCGCGGCCACGGTCAGTACACCCAGCGGTAGGCCGCCGCCACCCGCGCGTCGTCCAGACCCTGGACGGCCGCCGCCTCCCCGAGCCGTACGGCGGTCGCCGCGTCCGCGAGGACCGGGCCCAGCGCCGCCCGCAGCACCTCGTCCGCCCGGAACTCCCGGACGGCCTCGGGCAGCGACCGCGGCAGCCGTCGTACGCCGAGAGCCGCCGCCTCGTCCGGGCCGTACCGGGCCGGGTCGCCGGTGATCTCCTCGGGGAGGGCGAGGGACGAGTCGAGCCCGTCCAGGCCGGCGGCGAGGACACAGCCGAGGGCGAGATAGGGGTTGGCGGCCAGGTCGACCGGTTTCACCTCCAGGTTGGCCTCCTGGTCCCGGCGGCCCGCCGAGCCGGTGATCATCCGCAGCGCGGTCTCGCGGGTCTCCCGGCCCCAGGCGGTGAACACCCCCGCCCACTGGGAGGGTTTGAGCCGCAGATAGCTGGCGGGACTCGGCGCGGTGACCGCCGTCAGCGCGGGCAGGCGGGCCAGGATCCCGGCCGCGAAGGACTCCGCCTCGGGCGTCATGCCGTACCGGCGCTCCCCGCCCGCGTGCAGGTTCACGCCGTCCCGCCAGCAGGACACATGGACATGGCCGCCGTTGCCGACGCCCTCGGCGGACACCGCGGGCGAGAACGACACCCTGAGGCCGTGCCGCTGCGCGACCGCCCGGATCGTCTGCCGGACCAGCACGCTGCGGTCGGCCGCCGCCACCGGATCCAGCGCGCCCGCCGACACCTCGAACTGCCCGGCCGCGTACTCGGGATGCAGCTGGTCGACGGGCACGTCCTGGGCGGCGAACGCGGCCAGCAGATCGGCGGTGTAGTCGCTCAGCTCGACCTGCCGGATCGCGCCGTACGCCGGTCCAGACACCGCCGGCACGAACTCCCCGGGCGGTGCCGAGCCGAGCCCGACCGCCCACTCGACCTCGATCGCCGCCTTGAAGGCGAGGCCGTGCCGGTCGGCGGCGTCGGCGACGATCCGGCGCAGAAAGGTCCGGGCACAGCCGGGGTGTCGCTCTCCCTCCTGGGTGATCCGGTCCACCGGCGCCCATGCCCAGCCCGGCTGCCCGGCCAGCTCCACCAGCTGGTCCAGGTCCGGATAGAGCCGCAGGTCACCGTCCGGGGAGCCGAGGACGTCGGTGGTGACGATCGAGTCGCCGGCGAGGAAGGTGTCGAACACCGGGGACATGCCCACGCCCCAGGAGACCGCGGCCTCCAGCCGCGCCGTCGGGATCGTCTTCACCCGGCAGACGCCCGCGGTGTCCACATAGGCCAGCACGATCCCGCGCACGCCCCGCGCGGCGAGGTCGGCGGTGAGCCCCGCGACCCGGCGCAGGTCCTCCGGACGCCCGCCGGGCACCGGGTCGGCAAGGGTGGTCATACGTCCTCCTCGGCCATGCGTCCTCCTCGGCGTCGGTCCGTCCGTGCCCGCGTCGGGCCGCCCGCCCGTGCCGGCGTCAGGGTTTCACGGCCACGGCGCCGAACTGCGGCACCGCGGCCGCGGACTCCGCCTCCGCGCGCCACTGCGAGCAGGGCACCAGACCCGGCTCGATCAGCTCCAGGCCGTCGAGGAAGCCGGCGATCTCGGCGCGGCTGCGGGCGGTGATCGGCGGGGTGGCGTTGGTGTTCCAGAACTCCATCGCGGCCCGGTTGCCCTCGCCGCCCACGTCGGCGTCGTGGGTCGGGTGGGTGAGGACCAGGTGGCTGCCCGAGGGCAGCGCCGCCATGAGCCGCCGAACGATGTCCCGGGCCTCGTCGGTGTCCAGGACGAAGTTCAGGATGCCCAGCATCATCAGCGCGACCGGCCGGCCCAGGTCCAGGGTCTCGGCGGCGCGCTGCAGGATGCCGTCCGGGTCGTGCACATCAGCGTCGACGTAGTCGGTGACGCCCTCCGGTGAGCTGGTGAGCAGCGAGCGGGCGTGCACGAGCACGATCGGGTCGTTGTCGACGTACACGATCCGTGACTCGGGGGCGATCCGCTGCGCGATCTCGTGGGTGTTCTCGACGGTCGGCAGACCGGTGCCGATGTCCAGGTACTGCCGCATCCCGCGCTCGGCGGCCAGGAACCGCACCGCCCGGGCCAGGAACTCCCGGTCCGCGCGGGCCACCGCCCTGATCACCGGGAACATCCCGGCGACGTGGTCACCGACCCGCTGGTCGACCTCGTAGTTGTCCTTGCCGCCGATCCAGTAGTTCCACACCCGGGCGTTGTGCGCCACGGAGGTGTTCAGCTTCTCCGGTCCGGCCGTCGGGGAGTGGCCCTCGGTCACGTCGCCGCCCTTCTCCGGTTCTCGGTTCTCCGCCGTCATTGTGCCGCCCGGTGATCGCGCTGTCCCGGGAAACGCGCACCGTGGGCGGTTCGCGGCGGCTCCGGGACGTTTCGGTACACGAGGGGACGATTTCGGGACGTTCCGGCGTAAGAGGAGCCGGTTCCGGGACGTTTCGGCGCATGAGGAACACTGGTCCGGTACGCCGCCCCCCGACCGGAAGCAGCACATGCCCGCCACGCCCATGCCCCTTCTCGCCGTCCCCGGTCTGCCCGCGGGCCCCGCCGACATCCGGCTGATCGTCACCGACATGGACGGCACGCTGCTGAACGACGCCAAGCGGATCCCCGACGGGCTGTGGCCGATGCTCGCCGAACTGCGCCGGCGGGACGTGCTCTTCAGCCCGGCGAGCGGCCGCCAGTACGCCACGCTGGCCCGGCAGTTCGCCGAGGTCGCCGAGGGCATGGTGTTCATCGCGGAGAACGGCACGTACGTGGTCCGCGACGGCGTGGAGCTGAGCTCCGACCCGATGGACGGGGCCGTCGCCGCCGGGGTGGCGCACACGGTACGACGGCTGGTCGCGGACGGGGTCGACGTCGGCGCCGTGGTGTGCGGCAAGCGGTCGGCGTACGTCGAGCGGACGGACGAGGCGTTCCTGGCGGAGGTGCGCAAGTACTACGTCGAGCACCGGATCGTCGAGGACGTCACCGCCGTCGAGGACGACGTGATCAAGGTCGCGCTGTTCGACTTCGGCTCCGCCGAGCACTCCACCGCCCCGGCCCTCGCGGAGTTCGCCGCCACCCACCAGGTCGTCGTCTCCGGCGCGCACTGGGTGGACGTCATGAACCGCACCGCCAACAAGGGCACCGCGCTGCGCGGTCTCCAGCGGGCGCTCGGCATCACCCCGGCGCAGACCATGGTCTTCGGCGACTACCTCAACGATCTGGAGATGCTCGACGCCGCCGAGTGGTCCTTCGCCATGGCCAACGCCCACCCCCAAGTCGTCCGCCGGGCCCGCCACCTCGCCCCGTCCAACAACGACAACGGCGTCCTGCGGACCATCTCCCGCGTGCTCGGCCTGTAACGCCCGCCCGCCGGGGCCGGGCGCACCGTTGGCCACGTCAGGGCTTGCGGCCCACCGCGCCGTACAGCGAGACCGGGCCCCCGTCCTCCGGTGACCGCTCGCTGCGCCAGGCGTCGACCGGTGCGACGCCCGGCTCCAGCAGGTCGAGGCCCTTGAAGAAGGCGGCCACCTCGTCGCGGGTACGCGCGACCAGGGTCACTCCGCCGGCGGCGTACGCGGCGATGCCCTTCTCGACGCTCTCCGGCTCGAAGTCGGCCGTCATCGTCGTCAGCACCAGGCAGCTGCCCGGCGCCAGCGTGTCGACCAGGGTCGACACCACCTCGTGGGCGCCTTCCTCATCGGCGACGAAGTGCAGCAGCGCGATCAGGGACAGGGCCACCGGACGGCCGAAGTCCAGGACGTGGGCGGCCTCTTCGAGGATGGCGCGCGGATCGCGGGCGTCGGCCTGCACATACTCCGTCACGCCCTCGGGGGTGCCGCGCAGCAGCGCGCCGGCGTGGGCCAGCACGATCGGGTCGTTGTCGACGTAGACCACCCGTGCGTCGGGTGCCACGGACTGGGCGATCTGGTGCAGGTTCGGCTCGGTCGGAATGCCGGTGCCGATGTCGAGGAACTGGCGGATGCCGTCCTCGGCGAGTGCGCGTGTGGCCCGGCGCATGAACGCCCGGTTGGCGCGCGCGGCCCGCGGCGCGCCGCCCCGTCCAGGGCCGCGATCTCCCGGCCGAGCCGCTCGTCGACGGGGTAGTTGTCCTTGCCGCCGAGGAACCAGTCGTACACCCTGGCCGGATGCGGCCGGGTGGTGTCGATGTACTGTGCGGCGGGCTCGGTCCCCGTCACGTGCTGCTCCTACACTCCCGCCGAGGTGCGAGCAACAGTCTGACACGATCATGATGCGCGGCGCAGACAGTCTTCGGCCACCTCCTTGTCGAGCGCGGCTCGCACCAACGCGGCGGCCAGCACGGCCGGTTCGGTCTTCCCGGCGAGCTCGGTGAGCTTGTCCGGGTCCTTCGGCAGGCCGAGCCGCTGTGCCCCGGAGAGCGCCTTGCCGTCCAGGTAGGGCGCCACTTCGGGCCAGACGCGCTGGGCCTCGCGCAGAAAGATGTCGGCGCCGGCCGGACCGACCCCCGGCTCCTCCTGGAGCAGCCGCTTGAGTTCCCCGGTGTCGCCGTGCGCCTCCTCGTGCAGCCGGCGCAGGTCGCCGGACCAGCGGTCCAGCAACAGCTCGGCGCCGTCGCCGAGCTGGGTGGCGGTGCGCTCGTCGTAGCGCCGGTAGCCGCCGCGGCCGAGCGCGTCCACCCGCTGCTGCCAGTCCGCGTCGGCCATGCGGCGCGGGCTGTCCAGGTGGTCCTCGTGCAGGGCCTGCGCGGCGGCCACCGCGACCGAGGCGCGGATCCGGGCGCTGAGCAGCAGGGCCAGCACCAGCAGCCGGTAGAGGGACTGCGGGCTGTCCTTCAGCTTGATGCCCGCCTCTTCGGCGTAGGTCTGCCCGTGGGCGGACAACAGCTCGCGCAGGACCTTCTCGTCGCGGTTCATGGCTACGGCTTGAGCGGGTCGTGCCCCAGAGTCATCAGCCGGTGCCGGCGGCGGGTGTCCTCCGGTGCCGTCTCCGGTTCCGGCTCGTCCGCCATGTCGACCAGGTCTCCGACGGTGTCGACGACCTTGTGCATCACGCGGATGTCGTCGTCGGTGAGGTCGGTGCGGCGCTTCTGGAGGATGGCGAGGACATGCTGTCCGGTCTCCGTGCCCGCCTCGTCGGGCAGCGGCTCGGTGTCCTCGTCGGAGTCCCGGACCCGCAGCCAGGCCGCGAGTTCCGCCGAGGTCATGTTCACCACGCGGTGGAAGTCCTGCCACAGCGCTTCGGTTTCGAGGGAGTCGGCCATGGGTCTCCCCTTCCGTGCGGGGGTGTCGTGCTAGCTGGAGGCGGTCTCGCGCGGGTGGTTCTCGGCCTCGAACATCCAGCGCTGCTTCTCCAGGTCGGCGGTGACGGAGATCAGGAGGTCCTGAGTGACCGGGTCGGGCCTCTCCGTGGCGGCGATCCGCTCGCGCAGCCGGCCCACGGCCCCTTCGAGCGCCGACACCATCAGCTCCACCACCTCGGTGTCGCGCAGCCAGCCGTCCTTGGTGCCGGGCAGCGCGAAGGTCGCGGCGACGGTCTCGGGCCGGCCGTCCGGGGGCACGCCCAGTGCGGCGGCGCGCTCGGCGACCGTGTCGGAGTGGGCGCGGGCCGTCGCCACCACCTCGTCGAGCTGGAGGTGGATCGACCGGAACCGCGGGCCCACGATGTTCCAGTGCGCCTGCTTCCCGATCAGCGACAGTCCGAGCAGGTCCACGAGGGTCTCCTGCAGGGCGGTCCCGGTGACGCGGAGTGCCTCCTCGGGCAGCGTGCTCTTCATCACCGTCATGGTGCGTCCGTCCCCTTTCATCGGCTGTGCACGGTCCTGTCCGAAGGGGCGGGTGCCCAGCGCTCGGCGGAGCAAAACAAGCCTGATCAACGGGGCAGCGACCGGTCCAGGAAGCGGGTCACCTCGGCGAAGACCTCCTTCTTGTCCGTCTCGTGGAACACCTCGTGCCGCGCCCCGGCGAAGATCCGCTCGGTCAGCCCGGAGCCGGCCAGCCGCTCCACGCCGACGCGGCTGCCGGGCAGCGGCACGAGCCGGTCGTCGTCCCCGTGCAGCCACAGCAGCGGCAGCGGGCCGATGTCACCGGCCAGGTCGACGGTGCGCAGGGTCCGGGCGAACGCCTCCACCGTCGGCCGCTTCATCGGCCCGTGCCACACCAGCGGGTCGGCGGCGTAGGCGGCGCCGACGGCCGGGTCCCGGGAGAGCGCGGCCGGGCTCACCGGGGTGTCCGGGATCTCCGGCAGGGCCAGCAACCGCCCGGGCAGCTCCCAGGCACCGATCACCGGCCCGGACAGGATCAGCGCGCTCAGCTCGGCGCCGTACCGCTGGGCGTAGCGGGCCGCGATCAGTCCGCCCATGGAGTGGCCGACCAGGACGAGCGGCAGGCCGGGGTGCGCCGCCCGGGCGAGGTCCGCCACCGAGTGCACATCGGTGACCACGTCCTCGAAGTCCTCGATCAGCACCCGCTCCCCGGCCGACCTGCCGTGGCCCATGTGATCGGGCGCGTACACGGCCGCCCCGTGCCCGGTCAGTACGGCGGCCAGCTCGTCGTACCGGCCCGCGTGCTCGCCGTAGCCGTGCACCACCAGAGCCAGATACCGCGGTGCCGGGTGCGGCCACTCGCGTACGGCGACCTGACCGTGGGTGCCGTCGAGGGTGTGCCCGCGGACGTGGCGCATGTCTCCTCCGGATACGTCGGTGAAGCCTCGGGAGGATCTTCCCAGGGGGCCGGTCGGCGGTCTATAGTCAAAAACTAGCAGTGCTAATTAAGTGTTCCCGTGTGGTCCGCTGATCGACAGTGCCGTCGATCGGTCGTAGGTCAGGAGTCGAAGCCGTGCGTCCCGTCCACTTCGCGGCCGCCCGCCGCACCCCCATCGGCAAGCTGCGTGGAGCCCTCTCCTGCGTCCGGCCCGACGACCTGGCGGCGACCGTGATCCGCCACCTGGTGGCCGACGTGCCCGCCCTCGACCCGGCCCGGATCGACGACGTCTACTGGGGCGCGGCCAACCAGGCCGGCGAGGACAACCGCAACGTGGCCCGTATGGCCGCTCTGCTCGCCGGGCTGCCCGAGACCGTGCCCGGCGCCACCGTCAACCGGCTGTGCGCCTCCGGCCTCGAAGCCGTCACCGCCGCCGCCCGCACCATCGCCGCCGGCGAGGCCGACATCGTGATCGCGGGCGGCTCCGAGTCCATGAGCCGCGCCCCGTTCGTGCTGCCCCGCCCCGACGAGGCCCTGCCGCAGCGCATCGAGACCCACGACACCCGCCTCGGCTGGCGCCTGGTCAACCCCGCGATGAAGGACCTGCACGGCCTGCTGTCCATGGGCGAGACCGCCGAGGAGGTCGCCGAGCGCTACGGCGTCTCCCGCGCGCGCCAGGACGAGTTCGCCCTGCGCAGCCACCAACTCGCCGCCGCCGCACGCAAGAACGGGCACTTCGACGACGAACTCCTGCCCGTTCAGCGGCCGGACGGCATCGTGGTCGAGCAGGACGAGTGCGTCCGCGAGGGCACCTCGCTGGAGAAGCTGTCCCGCCTCAAGCCGGTCTTCCGCCAGGGCGGTACGGTCACCGCGGGCAACGCCTCGCCGATGAACGACGGCGCGGCCGGGCTGCTCCTGGTCAGCGAGGAGGCCCTGAACGAGCTGGGCCTCGAGTCCCTGGGCCGCTATGTCGCGGGCGCCTCCGCCGGCGTCCACCCCGATGTGATGGGCATCGGCCCGGTCCCCGCCACCCGCAAGGCACTGGCCCGGGTCGGCTGGGACGTCACCGACGTCCAGGAGGCCGAGTTCAACGAGGCGTTCGCCGCCCAGGCCCTCGCCTGCGTCGACCAACTGGGCATCGATCCCGACCTGGTCAACCCCACCGGCGGGGCCATCGCCCTCGGCCATCCCCTCGGCTGCTCGGGCGCCCGCATCCTGACGACGCTGCTGCACCGGATGCGCCGCACGGGCGCCGAGCGGGGCCTCGCGACCATGTGCGTGGGCGTCGGGCAGGGGAGCGCGGTGCTGGTCGAGAGGCACTAGCGCTTTTCCGACGGGGGGATCTGGTCAGTCGAGCCGCAGCAAGGAAACGGAGCAGCACTCCATGGCAACCCTGTCCGTCGCCGCCATTCTCGCCGAGAACGCCAGGCGTCGCCCCGACAAGACCGCGCTCGTCGAAGGGGACCTGCGGCTCACGTTCGCCCAGGTGTGGCGGAAGGCCCTGGCCCGGGCGGGAGCGCTCACCGGGCTCGGTGTCCGGCCCGGCGACCGGGTGGCGCTGATGGCCCCCAACACCGCCGAGTTCCCGGTCGCCTACTACGCGATCGCCGCGGCGGGCGGAGTCGTCGTCCCCGTACATCTGCTGCTGTCGGCCGGCGAGGTCGAGCACGTGCTGGCGGACAGCGGGGCGACCCTGCTGCTCGTCCACCCGGCCCAGGCGGAGACCGGCCGGGCCGCCGCCGAGGCCACCGGAGTCCGGGTGGCCGTGCTCGGCGAGGAGTTCGACAAGCTCGCCGCCGAGGCCGAGCCCCTGCCGTCGTACGTCACCCGGACCGCCGACGACCCGGCGGTGATCTTCTACACGAGCGGCACGACGGGCGTCCCCAAGGGCGCCGTGCTCAGCCACTTCAACGTCGTGATGAACGCGACCGTCAACGCCTTCGACGCCAACGACATCCGCGCCGACGACATCGCCCTCGGCGCGCTGCCGCTGTTCCACGCCTTCGGCCAGACGGTGTCGCTGAACTCCACCTGGCGGGCGGGCGCCACGCTCGTGCTGCTGCCCCGCTTCGACGCGGCCCGCGCCATCGAGCTGATGGTGAAGGAGGGCGTGAACACCTTCCACGGCGTGCCGACCATGTTCGTCGCCCTCGTGGCGGCGGCCCCGGACGCCGACGCGCTGCCCGCCCTGCGCGTGTGCGTCTCCGGCGGGGCCTCCCTCCCGGTCGCCGTGCTGGAGCGGTTCGAGGAGGCGTTCGGGGCGAAGATCTACGAGGGCTACGGGCTGTCGGAGACCTCGCCGGCGGCCACCGTCAACCAGCCGCTGTTCGGCACGAAGGCCGGCACCATCGGCCACCCGCTGTGGGGCGTCGACGTGGAGATCGCCCGCGCCGAGCTGGAGGGCCGCATCGAGCTGCTGCCGCCCGGCGAGCTGGGCGAGGTCGTCATCCGCGGCCACAACGTCTTCTCCGGCTACCTCGGCCGGCCCGAGGCCACCGCCGAGGCCCTGGTCGACGGCTGGTTCCGCACCGGCGACCTCGGCACCAAGGACGACGAGGGCTTCCTGCGGATCGTCGACCGCAAGAAGGACGTCATCATCCGCGGCGGCTACAACGTGTACCCGCGGGAGGTCGAGGAGGTGCTGATGCGCCATCCCGGCATCGCCCAGGTGGCGGTCATCGGCCTGCCCGACGAGCTGCACGGCGAGGAGGTCTGCGCCGTCGTCGTACCGGCACCGGGCACCGCGCCCGACGCCGCCGGGATCACCGCGTGGTCGAAGGAGCACCTCGGCCGGCACAAGTACCCGCGGCGCGTGGAGTTCACGGACACGATGCCGCTCGGGCCCAGCCTGAAGGTGCTCAAGCGGGAGCTGCGGGCGCAGTACGCGCAACGGTCATAGCGGGCGGAACAGGCCGCGGCAGGGGCCACCTGGCGAGACGGTCCTTACGCCGGAGACTTGTCCGGACATAGCATCGGTCCCCGCATGAACACGATGACGCTCTGGCACATATCCGGCTGGGGGTTCGCGGCGCTCGCCTTCGCGTCCCTGCTCGTCGGCTTCTCCAAGACCGCGGTGAGCGGGGCCAACACGGTCAGCCTCGCGATCTTCGCCGCGGTCCTGCCCGCCCGCGCCTCCACCGGGATCCTGCTGCCCGTCCTGATCGCCGGTGACGTGCTCGCCGTCCTCACCTACCGGCGGCACGCCCACTGGCCCACCCTGTGGCGGCTGTTCCCGGCCGTCGCGGCCGGGGTGGTGGTCGGCACGCTGTTCCTGGTGTGGGCCGACGACGGGATCGTACGGACCTCGATCGGCGCGATCCTGCTGCTGATGGCGGGGGTGACGCTGTGGCGGCGGCGCACGGCGGACGCCGGAAAGGCACCGGCGGAGGTCACCTCGCGCGCCGGCCGCGCCAAAGCCCGCTCCTACGGGGTGCTCGGCGGGTTCACCACGATGGTCGCCAACGCGGGCGGGCCGGTGATGTCGATGTACCTGCTGTCGGCGGGCTTCCGCAAGCTCGGCTTCCTCGGCACCTCGGCGTTCTTCTTCCTCATCGTGAACGTCTCGAAGGTGCCGTTCAGCGCGGGTCTGGGGCTGATCGACGGCCGTTCGCTGCTCCTTGACGCGGCGCTCGCGGTGTTCGTCGTGCCCGGTGCGTTGTTCGGCAAGTGGGCTGTGAACAGGATCAATCAGCGACTCTTCGAACAACTCGTGATCGCGGCGACGATCGTGGGCGGAGTGCAACTGCTCCTGCGCTAAGAGTCATCACGTAATGAGGTGATGCCCACCCGGTGCCTGTACGGGGCCGGCGTGCCTGGGCGGCGTGTCGGCTCCGTGCAGCTGGCTGTTCCGACGTGGGTTTTGTGCCGCTTGTTCGCGGGTCGGGTCTCATTCGGGGTAAGTCCGGTACTGGATGGTGGTGTTTTGTCGAGCAGAGGCCCGCGGCCGGAAGCATCCGGCTTGTGGGCTGCCGCGTGGGTGCGGCCCCGGGTGGGGCGGGCACCGCGCTGCGGTTGACTCGACAGGGCTTCTTGCAGCCCTTCATGGAACAGAATCTGTGTATGCCGCGCCTGGACGGTGTCCAGGCGTGCGGTGCTGGGATTGTCGGGGTCGGTGAGGTGGACGTGGGCGCAGAGGGCGCCGGAGACCTCGTCCCTGTCGCCGGTCAGCCCGCAGGCGGTGCAGACATGGATGCGGTCGGCGAGGGTTTTCACGACCTTCTCGCCGCAGAAGCACCTCTGGGACAGTTTGGTGGTGAAGGTGGAGGCCCGGAGCATCCGCCCGCCGGTCTTCTCACACTCCCGTCCGATGGCAGTTATGAGCCGTCCGGGCGTGGTGGCTTGCAGTGCTTTGCCCCACCTGCGGTACCAGGTGCGGATGTCGCAGTCCTCGACGACGAGGTTCGCGCCGTGGCCTGTGATGATCTCCTCGGCTATCCGCCTGGCGCGGTGGTCTTTGGCCGCGGCGGCGGTGGCGGCGGCTTCGGCGAGCCGAGCCCGGTTGAGCCGATAGCCGGCCGACAGGCTGTCCCGGCGGTAGGCCTGCTTGGGCACCCCGCCCTTGTTCGCTGCCCTCGCCCCGCCGGGCGTTTCGATCAGGCTGTCCCGGCGGTAGGCCTGCTTGGGCACCCCGCCCTTGTTCGCTGCCCTCGCCCCGCCGGGCGTTTCGATGGTCCGTGCGGGCAGGCCCGCGGCCTGGCGCCGTTCGGCCCGGGCTTGTTGGCGTTTCGACGGCCGGTACTGGCCGGAGTTGGACGCTCGGCGGGAGCGGTCGAGGGCACGCTTTCGGCCGCGGCACTTGCGGCGGGCTTTCGCCAGCGCGGCAAGCTCCGCGTCGCTGGGCTCTATTCGAGTTGCCTCTACATCGCCGTCGGCGGGGTCGAAGGTGCCATCGCCCGGCTCAAAGACCACCAGATCCTCCGCCAATGCAGGCGTCGGGGTGAGGCGGTCAACCACGCCGTCGCTGGCGTCGCCGCACTCCACAACCTCAAGATCGACATCCAGTAAACGAAGCACCCCTCGCGGGTCAGCAGGCCCCGGCCCGCACTACGTGATGGCTCTTAGCTCCCGGTGTCCCGGGTGAGGCCCAGCAGCGCCGGGAGGTCCGCGAAGGAGTCCAGGACGTGGTGCGGGGTGCCGCTCGCGCCGTCCAGGGTCTCCTGCTGGAACTTCCCGGTGCGCACCAGCACCCCGGTGAGCCCCGCCCGTTGGGCCGCGAGCACGTCCGACTCCACGTCGTCGCCCACCATCAGCGCCTGCCCGCCGTCCACCGCCAGCCGGGCCAGCGCCGCCTCGAAGAACGCCCGGGACGGCTTGCCCGTCACCTCCGCCTCTGTGCGCGCCGCCTGCTCCAGCCCGAGCAGAAAGGCACCGGAGTCCAGCTGCAGCCCGGCATCGGTCCGCCAGTACAGGTTCCGGTGCATGGCGACCAGCCGCGCACCCCGCTGGAGGAACCCGAACGCCCGGTTGAGCGAGGCGTAGTCGAACTCCGGCCCGGCACCGCCGAACACGACCACCTCGGGATCGTCGTCCACCAGGGTGACATCGCCGAGGTCCTCCGCGATGTCCCCGCTGTTGAGCAGCGCGCAGCGGGCGCCCGGGAAGTGCTCGGCCAGATGGGCGGCGGTGACGGAGGGCGCGGTGAGGACGTCCTCGGCACGCACCTCGAAACCGGCGTCGCTCAGCGTCCCGGCGATCGACGCCCGCGTCCGGGACGTCGTGTTGGTCACCAGGGCCACGCCGAGCCCCGCCGCGCGGATCGCGCGCAGCGCCTCCACCGCGCCCGGCAGCGGCTTCCAGGAGACGGTGAGGACACCGTCGATGTCGATCAGCACGGCACGTACGGACTGCACGGATTGCATGGCTCGACGGTAGCGACCCGCACCGCGGACCGTCCCGTACGACCTCGTACGCTCACCCCTATGCCCGCGCACGTCCTGATCCTCGGCGGCACCACCGAGGCCCGCCGCCTCGCCGCCGGCCTCGCCGCCCGAACCGGCGTCCGGGTGACCACGTCCCTGGCCGGCCGGGTCGCGCGGCCGGCAGCGGTGGCGGGCGAGGTACGGATCGGCGGCTTCGGCGGTGCTCAGGGCCTGGCCGACTGGCTGCGCGTGCACCACGTGGACGCCCTGGTCGACGCCACCCACCCCTTCGCCGAGACGATCACGGCCAACGCGGCCCACGCGGCGGCGGCCACGGAGGTTCCCCTGGTCGTCCTGCGCCGCCCCGGCTGGCGGCCGGGCCCCGGCGACCGCTGGCACGACGTCCCGTCCCTGGCCGGCGCCGCCGCGGCGCTGCCCGGCCTCGGCCGCCGGGTCTTCCTCAGCACCGGACGCCTGGGCCTGGCCGCGTTCGCCCACCTGACGGATCTGCACTTCGTCGTACGGTCCGTCGACCCGCCCGAGCCGCCCATGCCCCCGGACACCGAACTGGTCCTCGCGCGCGGCCCGTTCACCGTCGCCGACGAGACAGAGCTGCTACGCACCCACCGCATCGAGGTGCTGGTGACCAAGGACAGCGGCGGCGAGGCCACGGCCGCGAAGCTGACGGCGGCACGGGAACTCGCCCTGCCCGTCGTCGTGGTGAGGCGCCCCCCGCTCCCGCGGGGCGTGGCGGCGGTGTCCGACGTGACGGGCGTACTGCGGTGGCTGGGCCTCAGCCCTGCGTGAGGACCGACTTCCGGAGCCGGTCGACGGTACGCAGCACTTCGTCCCGGTTCTTGGCGGACTTGATCCACACCGGCAGCCGGGCGACCAGGATCGTCTTCTGCCCGGTGTCGTACCAGGGGGCGCGCTCGCGCAGACCGGCGGCGGCGTAGCGGCGGATCAGGTCGAGGTGCCGCAGGTCGTAGGCCCACAGCCGGCCGTGCCGGGTTTCCCGCTGGAGCCACAGACGGACACCGAAGTACGGGTCCACCGCGGGTCCCCCCGAACCGGCCCGCAGTCCGACGCCCCGGCCGGTCCAGGTCCGGGACAGACCGCACGACCGGCAGATCAGTCGCCGGGGCGCGAACAGCGGCCGCTCTCCGGGATCCGGCTGCCGCTGGACGCGGGCGATGCGGTCGCAGCGCGGGCAGTGGACCAGGAGCGAGTCCAGGAAGTCGTACTCCCTACAGCGCGGATCGCGGAAACGGACGGGAGAGCCGGACATGGCCTGAGTATGACCGGCACCCAGTGCCCGGCTCACCCGGTTTCCGGCCTCATACGACCGCGTCCCCGGCCGGGGGCCGGCGCAGCTACTGATCGCCGGGGTTTCTGCGCAGCAGATACGTATCCATGATCCAGCCCTTGCGCTCGCGCGCCTCCGCCCGCACCCGCTCGATGCGTGGACCGGCCTCGGCGATCGGGCCGGAGACGAGGAGCTCGTCCGGGGTGCCGATGTACGCGCCCCAGTAGATGTCGATGTCCTGCTCGGCGTACTGCCGGAAGGCCTGATGGGCGTCCAGCATCACCACCACGTCGTCCACGCCCTCCGGGAACCCTTCGGCCAGCCGCCGCCCGGTGGTGATCTGCACGGGGCGGGCCACCCGGTTCAGGCCCGTGCGGTGCCGGGCGACCAGGGCGGAGACACTGCTGATACCGGGTATCACGTCGTACTCGAACGCGACCGCGCCGCGCTCCAGCACCTCCTGCAGAATCCCGAGCGTGCTGTCGTACAACGCCGGATCGCCCCACACCAGGAAGGCGCCGGTGCCGTCCTCGCCCAGCTCCTCGGCGATCAGCCGCTCGTAGATCCCGGCGCGGGCGCTGCGCCAGTCCTCCACCGCCGGCGAGTACGCCGGCCCGCCCGCCTTCCGGTCCCGCTCCGGATCGCGGGCCTCCACCACCCGGTACGAGCCCTCGGGCAGATGCGCGTCCAGCATGTCCCGG
Source organism: Streptomyces sp. NPDC050743 (assembly GCF_044456925.1). Lineage (NCBI taxonomy): Bacteria > Bacillati > Actinomycetota > Actinomycetes > Kitasatosporales > Streptomycetaceae > Streptomyces > Streptomyces sp. NPDC050743. Next base: position 9,150 of record NZ_JBITGJ010000062.1, on the reverse strand, counting down.
CGGAGCTGGGTGAGATCGCCCTTCACCTCGCCCTTGTCGAGCAGGAAGAACACGTCCGTGCTCCGCAGCGCCTTGACCGCCTGCAGGGTCAGCTGGTCGGGGTCGCCCGCGCCGATACCGATGACATGAATCTTTCGCACGCCCCGAGTCTGCCGCATGCCACTGACAGTGGGTGCACCGCGTCCGCACACCCTGCGACGGCACTCGGACCCGTCAGGACCGGAGCCGGGGCGCCTCGACCGTCGCGTCCACGGGCCCGCCCCCGTCCCCGCTCTCCACCCGTCCCGCCAGCTCCCGCGCCCACCGGGCGAGGCCGGCGAGATCGATGTCGTACGGCCGGTCCTCGCCCTGCTCCGTCTCCCAGTCCCCGAGCGCCGCCGCACCCCGCCGCAGCAGCCGTGCCCCGCCGACGGCGTTCCCGCGCGCCGCGTGCGTGAGGCCCACCGCCAGCTGGGCCAGCCCCCGCCACAGCGCGCGCTCCTCCTCGGGCCCCGACTTCCAGGCGTCCTCGAACACCTCGTGCGCATGGAACGGCTTTCCGGCGTCCAGCAGGGCCTGCGCCTCGGCGACCGTCTCCTGCGGCCGCCGTACGACACCCTCCGGCTGCCGGGGGACCCCCTCCGTGCCGTAGGGCAGCGGCCGGCCGAGCCCGTCCCGGGGGCGCGCGTTGCGTGCCCGCCCCTCCGGGTCCCGGTCCCTGGCATCCGATGCGCCCGCGTTCGTCATACGACCGATTGTCCCCGGCTCACCCCGGGCCCTCTTCGGCCCACCCCCGAAGGTGGGGTAAAGTGCTGTCCGCGCGATCAAGCGGGTCACCGCGAGTGAGCGCATCGGGACGTGGCGCAGCTTGGTAGCGCACTTGACTGGGGGTCAAGGGGTCGCAGGTTCAAATCCTGTCGTCCCGACACGAAGCCTGCTTCGTAGTCGCAGGTCAGAGCCCTGTTTCGCATCAGCGAGACAGGGCTCTCGATTGTTTCCGGATGCCCGCGGCCCCGATGGATTTCGCAGGGCCCGCCAGGGGGTGCGGCTCGATCGGCTCATCGCCCTCGCCGACCACCTGGCGGTCCTGCTCACGGAAGCGGAGTCCCGGTGAAGGTCACCGGGGTTCCCGTACGACCGCCACGTCGCCCGGTGCGACGACGACCGTGCCTGCCGTCTCCTTGCCGGTCAGAAGCTCCGAGGAGCCCGCAGCCACGGGGAGTTCGGCGCCCCGGCCGGCGTGGTCGATGACGAACAGGTAGTCCGCCTCCGGGCCGCGCCGGCGGACCACCTCCACGCCGGGCGGGGCCGTGCGCACCGGCTCCACGCCCGCCTCGCTGCGGACGCGGTCCAGCAGCGCGGCCAGGGTGGCCGGGTCCGGGAGCGTGGCCAGGTACCAGGCGGCGCCCGTGCCGTGCGGGCGGCGGGTCACCGCGGGGACGCCGGCCAGGGGGCCGTCGGCGTACGACGCGACCGCCTCGGCGCCCTCCAGCCGCAGCCGCTCCGACCACAGCGTGCCCGCCGCCCCCTCCGGCACCGCGCCGGAGAGCGCGACCTGCTCACCGGGCAGCAGCGGAAACGGTTCGTCCGAGCGGACGCCGAGCACCTCGCGGAACGCGCCCGGGTAACCGCCCAGCCGCACATGGCCGTTCTCGTCCACGGCCCCGCTGTGGAAGCCCACGGCGAGGGTGCCGCCGCGCTCGGCGAACGACGACAGGTTCGCCGCTCCCTCGTCGTCGACCAGGTAGAGGTTCGGGACCAGCACCAGGCGGTACGCGGACAGGTCGGCCCCCGGACGTACGAAGTCCGCCGCCACGCCCGTCCGCCACAGCGGCTCGTACCAGGCCCGGACCAGGTCCGCGTAGCGCAGCTCGCCGCTGGGCTGCGAGGGCAGTTCCAGGGCCCAGCGGGCGTCCCAGTCCCAGACGATCGCCACCTCGGCGGGCGAGGTGCTGCCGCGCACTTCCGCCAACGCCCGCAGGTCCGCGCCCAGTCGGACCACGTCCCGCCAGATCCGGCTGTCGGTGCCCGCGTGCGGCACCATCGCGGAGTGCCACTGCTCCGCACCCGCCTTCGACTGCCGCCACTGGAAGTACGCGATCCCGTCCGCGCCGCGTGCCACGTGCGCGAGGGCGTTGCGGCGCAACTCACCTGGTTTCTTCGCCCGGTTGACCGGCTGCCAGTTCACCGCGCCGGTGGAGTGCTCCATCAGCAGCCACGGGCCACCCGCGAGGGAACGGGTCAGGTCGCCGCTGAGCGCGATGTCGATCTCCGACTCGGGGTCCGCGGACATCAGGTAGTGGTCGTTGGAGACGATGTCGAGCTCCGGCGCCCAGCGCCAGTAGTCGAGCGCGTCGAAGTTGAACATCACCATGAAGTTGGTGGTGGCCGGGATCGACGGCGCCGCCGCCCGCAGCACGTCCCGCTCCGCCGTGCACAGCGACAGCAGCTCCTCGGAGCAGAACCGGCGCCAGTCCAGCTGGTGGGTGGGGTTGGGTACGGCGCCGGTGGCGCGCGGCGGCAGGATCTCCTCCCAGTCGTAGTACCACTGGCTCCAGAACCGTGTCCCCCAGGCGTCGTTGAGCGCCGCCAGGTCGTCGCCGTAGCGGGCCCGGAGCCAGCGCCGGAAGGATGCCGCGCTGGTGTCGCAGTAGCAGGCCGCGTTGTGGCAGCCGTACTCGTTGTGCACGTGCCACATGCGCAACGAGGGGTGGTCCGCGTACCGCTCGGCGAGCGCGCCCGCGATCCGCAGCGCGGCCTCACGGTAGGCGGGCGAGGACGGGCAGAAGGTCTGCCGGCTGCCGTAGGAGAGGATCCGGCCGTCGCGCTCGACCGGCAGCGCCTCCGGGTGGGCGCGGAAGAACCACGCCGGAGGCGCCGCCGTGGGCGTGGCCAGGTCGGCGGCGATGCCGTTCTCGTGCAGCAGACCGAGGACCTTGTCCAGGCGCGAGAAGTCGTACACGCCCTCGGCCGGCTCCAGCAGCGCCCAGGAGAAGATGCCGACGCTGACCAGGTTCACCCCGGCCTCGCGCATCAGGCGCATGTCCTCGGCCCACACCTCCTCGGGCCACTGCTCGGGGTTGTAGTCGCCGCCGTAGGCGAGGCCGGGGACGGACAGGGTGCGCTTCACGTCGTTCTCTTTCACGTGCGGGCGTCTCAGCCCTTGTTGGAGCCCAGGGTCAGGCCGCTGACGAACTGGCGCTGGAGCGCGAAGTACACGACCAGGGTCGGGATCGCGGTCAGCAGGGAGCCCGCGGCGACCAGGTTGGGGTCGGTGAAGTACTGGCCGGAGAGGTTGTTCAGGGCCGAGGTGATCGGCATGTTCTGGCCCGTCGAGATCAGCACCAGCGCCCAGAAGAAGTCGTTGTAGATCCAGATCGACAACAGGGTCGCCAGAGCCGCCATCGCCGGCTTGCACAGCGGCAGGGTGATCTGCCAGTACAGCCGCCACACCGAGGCGCCGTCGACCAGCGCGGCCTCCGTCAGCTCGTGCGGCAGCGAGCGCATGTAGTTGCTCAGCACGAACGCGCAGAACCCGGACTGGAACGCCACATGGATGAGGACCAGGCCGAGGGCGGAGTCGTACAGCTTGCCGCTGGCCGTGATGCCCGGCAGGTTCGTCAGCAGGTACAGCCGGTACAGCGGGGTGATGATGACCTGCTGCGGGAGCAGGTTGCCGGCCGTGAACACCAGCAGCAGGGCCAGATTGAGCCGGAAGTCGAACCGGGCGACGTAGAACGCCACGCAGGAGGACAGGAACAGCGTCAGCAGCACGGCCGGGATCGCGATGACCAGCGTGTTGCCGAAGTAGTGGAGCATGTCGGACTGCTTGAAGGCGTTCGTGAAGTTCTCGAACGTCAGCTTGTCCGGCCAGGAGACATAGCCCTTGGCGCTGGTCTCGCTGTACGGCCGCATGGCCGAGAAGATCGCCCACAGCAGCGGCGCCAGCCACGCCAGCGCCGTACCGGCCAGGAAGACGTGCAGCAGGACCCGGGCCGGGCGGATCGGGGCGCGCCGCTTCAGCGGCAGAGTGGTGCTGCTCATGCGCGCCGCTCCTTCCGGAAGGTGGCGATCAGGTACGGGATGATCACCGCGAGGGAGATCACCAGCAGGACGACGGCGATGGCGGAGCCGTAACCGATGCGGCTGGACTCGCCGATGATGTTGTTGGTGACCAGGATCGACAGCAACTCGGTGCCCTGGGCGCCCTTGTTGAAGACGAAGACCAGGTCGAAGGCGCGCAGTGCCTCGATGATCGTGACGACCAGCACGACGGTGTTGGTCGGGCGCAGGGTCGGGAAGATGACGCTCTTGAACGTCTGCCACTCGTTGGCGCCGTCCAGCGCGGAGGCCTCCCTGAGCGACGGGTCGACGCTCTTCAGGCCGGCCAGGTACAGGATCATCATGTAGCCGGTGTGCCGCCAGGAAGCGGCGATGAGGACCGCCCACAGGTTCAGGTGCGGGTCGCCGATCCAGTCGATGTAGTGGCCGGGCTTGTTGGCCCCGATGATGCTGTTGATCAGGCCGGTGTCCGGGTTGTAGACCAGCTGCCAGACGAAGCCGATGCAGGCCATCGAGATGACGACCGGCAGGAAGAACGCGGTCTGGTAGACCCGGCTGAAACGGATCCGCTTGTCCAGCTGCACGGCCAGGAACAGGCCGAACGGCGTCGGGATCAGGATCAGGACGACGAACCAGATGATGTTGTGCTGGACGGCGGGCCAGAACTGCGGGTTGTCGTTGAAGAGTTGCTTGAAGTTGTCCAGGCCCACCCATTTGATCGAGTCGAACCCGATGCCGTCCCAGGTGGTGAAGGCGAGGAAGATCGAGGCGATGGCCGTGACCCACACCAGGAGCACGTGCAGGATCGTCGGCACGCCCGCCATCAGGGCGAGCGTGAACCGGTCACGGCGGGTCAGCAGACGGCGATGGCCGTGCGTGGCCCGCGTACGCGCGGGCGAGGCGCCCGAAGGCGGCACGGCGGCCGCCTCCGGGCTCTTCGTGGTCGTATCGGTCGTCATCGGGCCGCTCACTGGGACGCGAAGATCGTCTTCTTCTGGCGCTCGATGGACGACAGCAGGCTGTCCACGCCCTTGGGGTTCTGCAGGAACTTCTGCAGGCCGGGCTGCATCACCGTGGAGGTGAAGTCGGGCCGGGAGTCGCGGTCCATGAACTGGGTGAGCGTCTTGGCGTTGCTGATCATGTCGAACGCCTTCTTCTGCAGCGCCGAGTAGGCGGAGGTGCTCGCCTTGCTGGAGGCGGCCACCACGCTCGGGTCTGTCTTGAGGTACATCTCCTCGGCCGCCGGGGTGCCCAGGTACTCCAGCAGCTTCACCACGCCGTCGTGGTTCTTCGGGGACTTGCTCGCCATGAAGCCGTCGGTCGGCGCCTCGACGGTGTCCTGGCCGTACGCGGAGTTGATGACCGGGAAGGGGAAGAAGTCGAGGTCGTCCAGGTCGGCCTTGTTGGTGAACTGCTGGGCCACGAAGGAGCCGAGGAGGTACATGCCAGCCTTCTTGGACACCAGCGACTGCGCGGCGTCCTGCCAGGTACGGCCCATGAAGCCGTCCTGGTGGTAGGGGAGGATCTCGCTCCAGTGGTCGAAGACGGCCTTCACCTTGGCGTCGGTCCAGGAGGCCTTGCCCGCCATCAACTGGACGTGGAAGTCGTAGCCGTTGAGGCGGAAGTTGATCTGGTCGAAGGTGCCCATCGCCGGCCAGGCGTCCTTGTCGCCGAAGGCGATCGGGACCAGCCCGTCCTTCTTCATCTGCTTGCACAGGGCGACGAGGTCGTCCCAGGTGGCGGGGACCTTGTAGCCGTGCTGCTGGAAGACGCTCTTGCGGTAGAAGATCGCCCAGGGGTACGTCGTCAGCGGCACGAAGTAGTACTTGCCGTCCTCGCCCTTGCTGAGCTTCTTCATCGCGTCCGGGAAGTTGTCCCCGATCTTGGCCCACACGTCGTCGATCGGCGAGGCCAGACCCTTCGCCGCGAAGAACTGCATGCGGTACCCGGCGAACCAGTTGAACACGTCGTCCGGCGTGCCCTGCAGATACGAGTTGATCTGCTCCTGGAAGGTGTTGTGGTCCTTGGTGTTCACATCGACCGTGATGCCGGACTGCTTCTTGAAGTCGGCGTACACGGCTTCGAAGGCCTTCTTCGGCACGGCGTCCGAGGCGTTGGAGCCGAGGGTGACGGTCTTCGGGTCCGAGGCGGAACTGCTGCCTCCGCAGGCGGACAGCAGGGGTATGCCGGCACCGGCGAGCACGGCGGCACTGCCTGCACCGCGCAGCACCGAACGACGGCTGGGACCCGGGACGGAGAGACCGGAGGGCGAGAGGCGCATGGCGGCTCCTGAGGAATACAGGGCTCGGTCAAGGGGATGAGTTGATCCCCGAAGGTCTTCGAAACCGATCAGAAATCAACTCGACCGAACATCGTGGGCGTAATAACAGCCCCATGTCCGCTCATGAGTCAATAGGTCGGCTCCTCTTGAGCTGTCTCTTGCCCGAAACGTAATCGTCACCGTTACCTGCGTGTTCACCGGGGCGTAGAGCCGACAGCCCCCAGGGCGCGTGCGGCCGTGGGGGCTGTGTGAACACGGGTGGTTCCGCTTCGGGTGCTGACCAGCGCTTCAGGTGCGGACCAGCAGTTGGAAGTCGAAGGCGTAGCGCGACGCCCGGTACACATGGCTGCCGTACTCCACCGGGCGGCCCGTGACGTCGTACGCGGTGCGCCGCATGGTGAGCAGGGCCGCGCCCTCCTTCTCGTCCAGCAGGGCGCCCTCCTCGGCCGTCGCGCTGCGGGCGCCGATGGACTGGCGGGCGCTGTGCAGGACGATTCCGGCGGATCGCATCATCCGGTACAGACCCGTCGACTCCAGTTGCTGCGTGGGGAGTTCGAGGAGTGAGGCCGGCAGGTAGTTGCACAGGAACGCCACCGGTTGGCCGTGGGTGCTGCGCAGCCGCTCCAGCACGGTGACCTCGGCGCCCTCCGCGATCCCGAGGGCGGCGGCCACCTCCGCGCTCGCCGGGACCTGTTCGTTGCGCAGCACCCGGGTGGTCGGGCCCTGGCCGGCCGACTCCAGGTCGTCGTAGAGGCTGCTGAGCTCCAGCGGCCGTCTGACCTTGCTGTGCACGACCTGCGTGCCCACTCCGCGGCGGCGCACCAGCAGTCCCTTGTCGACCAGGGACTGGATCGCCTGGCGCACGGTGGGCCGGGACAGCCCGAGGCGCACGGACAGGTCGACCTCGTTGCCCAGGAGGTTGCCCGGGGCCAGCGCGCCGTGTTCGATGGCCGCCTCCAACTGCTGGGCGAGCTGGTAGTACAGCGGCACCGGGCTCGTGCGGTCCAGGGCGAAGCTGAGGGCGTCGACCGCGCGATCACCCGGTGCCGTTCGCTGCGGGGTGCGGTGTACTGGGCTCATGCCTCTCAGGTGTAGGTCCCGGAAGCCGCAAGTGTCAATGGTTTGTACTTACATTCGAACCTGCTTGTGAAATGATGTCTTAACAAAGTATTGACAGCGGGCGTCCCAGGGACTTGGATCGCGTCCCAACGCAACAGCGTCCCTTCCCCCGTCGCACGCACAGTGAGGTGCAGGAAAGATGGACCGCTCTTCCCCCTCCCGCTCCCGGAGACTGGCCCCGGTCGTGGCGGTCGCCGCCGCGGCGGCCCTGACCCTCGCCGGCTGCGCCAGCAGCCACGGCGGCAAGAAGGCCGAGGAGGCGGCGCAGAACGCCTCGGCGGGCAAGGCCAACACCCCGCGCATGACCGTCGCGCTGGTCACCCACCAGGCGCCCGGCGACACCTTCTGGGACACCGTCCGCAAGGGCGCCGAGGCCGCCGCCGCCAAGGACAACGTCAAGCTCGTCTACTCCGCCGACCCCAACGCCGGCAACCAGGCGAACCTGGTGCAGAACGCGATCGACCAGAAGGTCGACGGCATCGCGGTCACCCTGGCCAAGCCGGACGCGATGAAGAGCGTCATCGGCAAGGCGGAGCAGTCCGGCATACCCGTGGTGGGCCTGAACTCGGGTCTGAGCGACTGGCGGAAGCTCGGGCTGCTGGAGTTCTTCGGGCAGGACGAGAGCGTGGCGGGCGAGGCGTTCGGCGACAAGCTGAACACCACCGGCGCCAAGAAGGTCGTCTGCGTGATCCAGGAGCAGGGCAACGTGGGCCTCACCCAGCGCTGCGACGGGGTGAAGAAGACGTTCAAGGGCACCACTGAGACGCTGTATGTGAACGGCACCGACATGCCGTCGGTGAAGTCGACCATCACGGCCAAGCTCAAGCAGGACGGCTCCATCGACACGGTCGTCACCCTCGGCGCCCCCTTCGCCCTCACGGCGGTGCAGTCGGTGGGCGACGCGGGCAGCAAGGCCAAGGTGGCCACCTTCGACCTGAACAAAGACCTGGTGAAGGCCGTCCAGAACGGCTCGATCGAGTTCGCCGTCGACCAGCAGCCCTATCTGCAGGGCTACCTGGCGGTCGACGCGCTGTGGCTCTACAAGAACAACGGCAACTACAGCGGCGGCGGGGTCCAGCCGGTCCTGACCGGCCCGGCCTTCGTCGACAAGTCCAACGTCGACAAGGTCGCCGAGTTCGCCGCGAAGGGCACCCGGTGATGAGCATGGCCCAGCAGGCTGAACCGGCCCTCGGCAGGCCGCCGGCGTCCGGTCCCGGGCACAGCGACGGCCGCACCGCGCGCCGCCCGCTGGCGCTGCGGCTGCTGGCCCGCCCCGAGGTGGGCGTCTTCCTCGGCGCCGCCGCCGTACTGGTCTTCTTCCTGATCGTCGCGCCCACGGTCCGCCAGGGCAGCTCGATGGCGACGATCCTGTACCAGTCCTCGACCATCGGGATCATGGCCCTGCCGGTGGCCCTGCTGATGATCGGCGGCGAGTTCGACCTCTCCGCCGGTGTCGCCGTGATCACCTCCGCACTGACCGCGAGCATGCTCAGCTACCAGCTGACCCTGAACGTCTGGGTCGGTGTGATCGTCGCCCTGGTCGTCTCGCTCGCGATCGGGTTCTTCAACGGCTGGATGGTGGTCAAAACCGGCCTGCCCAGCTTCCTGATCACCCTGGGCACCTTCCTGATCCTGCAGGGCGTGAACCTGGCGGTGACCAAGCTGGTCACCGGCAACGTGGCCACCGACGACATCAGCGACATGGACGG
>NZ_JBITGJ010000061.1:0-54530 GCF_044456925.1 Streptomyces sp. NPDC050743 | reverse complement strand
ACCGCCAAGAGCGTCACCGACCCGGTGGCCAACATCACCGCGGCCGCCAACTACGCCGCCCACCGCTACGGCTCCATCGACAACGTCAACTCCGCCTACTGACCAGCCCCGAGGCCGACTGCAGTGGCCGGTCCGCAACCGGCCCGACAGCCAGGACGGAGCTGGTCGGCCATCACGCCCGGTGCGCACTTCTCGCTCCCGACCCGTCCAGGCCGGATCACCCCTGCCAGCCGCTCCTCCTCGCCTGCGGCCCTTTCACAGCGGGCCCGACACCGGCCAGGGCCGTAAGGGCGTGCTGGACAACTCCCGCGCCACCCATCTGAGTCCGACCGGCCGTTTGACCGAGAGGTCCGGCCGGAGCCGTGCCACGGCGGCCGCATTCCTGGCAGGATCTCCTGCAAGCCCGGTCCTTCACGACCGGGTCAAGTTGACAACATGGGACATCAGCCGGCGCACGGCTGGGGAGTACCTCAGGGCCAGCGGCCGCAGGCGAACCGCACCCAGCGCATCCCCGAAGACGTCATGGGCCCGCTGTTTGTATGGGCCCTGCGGTTCATCGACCACTTCGCTGCGGACATCTGCGCGGCCGATGAGCAATGGCGTCGGCAACGCTGGGGGCATACCGGTCGACCGCATGACCAGGGTGAGTGAGGTCTCGACCCGAGCAGCCCTTGAGGCCGCGCTTGACACCTATCTCGCACACAACCGGCCGCTGCTCGGCTGGCGCGGACAGCCGAACCTGGTCCGCATCGCCCGTCAGATCGGCTACCACCGCGCGATGTTCCGCGACCCCGCACTGCGGCTGCCGGTCGAGTCGGCGGCCGCCGTGGTCGGTGTCGCCGAGACCGCCGGCTTCGATCTCGACATCCACGGCCGGCTGGACGGCAGGCCCTGGATCGGCCAGCTAAGCAGGTACTCCTCCGCACTCACATGCGCGCCGTCCTGTCCGGCGGCGACTCGGAGGGGGCAGGTCCGCCGCCGCGCCCTGGTCAGCCGGGCACGTCAAAGCCGCGTACGCCAGTGAGGTCGTCCGTCGAAGCTGAAGGCTGCGCGAGCGCATTGCCGACCTTTCCGGCATCGCCTGAATGCACTGCATCACGGCCGGTCAATCGATAGAGTCGAGCGGTGCGTTGATCTTCCGGGCGGCAGCCACGTGCAGCCGCGGACGGTGCCGGGTGCCTCGTAGCGGGGGCGCCCCAGCAGGCATACCCGTCAAAACCCCACCGGAGATCCACACCATGGCCGCTCAGCAACCCCTCACCTACGACGCCTTTGTCGAACTCGCTTCCGCTGATCCAGCCGTCGTCGGCCTCGTCCTCAAAGGGTCGCGAGCCCACGACGGCATGGTGACCCCGTACTCCGACCACGACCTGTACGTGGTCGTCGCCGACGACGCCCGCACCGATCTGACCCGGTTTGCGGGCCACCGTAGCGCCGAGCTCGACCTTGTCATCGTCACTCTCACCGAGTTCCGTCGGGCCGGGACGCCCGGTTGGGAACGCTACGCCCTCGCCCGCGCCCAGACCGTGCTCGACCGACTCGACGGAGGCATCGCCCGGATCCTCGCCGACAAGGCCCGTCTGGGTGCCGATGAGGCATTCCAGGACGCAAGTCGCTGGCTCGATGCCTATGCCAACTCGCTCTATCGCTCCGTAAAGAACCATCGGGACGGCCAGATTCTCGCTGCTCGTCTCGACGCCGCCGACAGCATCCGGTTCCTGCTTGAGCTGCTCTTCGCTCTCGACCGCCGCCCCCGCCCCTACAACAAGTACCTGGAGTGGGAACTCGCCCAGCACCCGCTGCCGGGCTGGGACACCGACATACTGCTCCGTGCCGTGGACCGCATCTCGGCCACGGGTGACCTATCCCAGCAACGACACGTCTTCGCCCTTGTGGAGACGGCGGCCCGAGAAGCCGGACACGGTGCGGTGCTGGACGCATGGGGCGATGACCTTGACCTCATGCGACCGCAACAAGAACAGAGCGACACTCCCTGAACTCTGCCCTGCTGCGACGGCATCGGACCGCCCTGGATGGCACGTTTCGCTGGGCTGAGCCCGAGGCAGGTCACCGTGTCGATCAGCGCGCTGCGGCGCGAGGCCGCCGATCTGGTTTCAACGGCTCCAGGCCCATCCCCGCCGCGAACCTGCTTGAACTCTCCGACGATCGAGCAGTGATCGACTGGTGCATCGAGCACTTGGGCTCCCCGGTTGCCGAGCGCACGTTGACGGCGGGGAACGTGTCCGTGGTCCACGGCCTCCGGCTGATGAACGGCCGCGAGGTGGTGCTGAAGATCCGCGAGGAGGATGAGCGGCTGGGAGCCTGTACCTGGGTGCAACGCCGGATGTGGCAGGCGGGCTTCCCATGCCCGGAGCCATTGGCCGGTCCGTTGCCGCTGGGCCTCTCGTGTTCGGCAAGCACCCGGTATGTGCTGGCGACGGACGGACTCTGTCCCTTGCGCTTGCCGGTGGGGATGATCAGGTCGGGCTGGATCTGCTCGGCGGACTCGCCGAGCGCCATGCGTCGCAGCACAGTGTGCAGCATGTCGTCCGCGATGACCGGGGGCCTGCCGCCGTACTTGCCCTTGCGGGCCTCGGTCTCCAGCGTCGAATCTCGGATGTTCTCCCGCTCCGTCTCAGCTATCGCAGCGAAGAAGCCGAACCGAGAGTGGCTGACCTTTTCCGCGTAAGGTCGGTGCCGTACGTGGGATTGCCGAAGCCTTGGTTCGGGCACCGAGGAGCCGTGGATGCTGGACCAGGATGTGCTGCGCGCCGCGCGCCTGGCTGGTTACGGGACCGTGAGCACTCAGCTCTCCTTGCTGAGCGACCACCGGCTCGGGGAGGCCGTGGCCGCCGCTACCCCCCTCGGGTCGGGCATCGGCGGCAGGTCGGCAGAGCTGGACATCAACGGAACACGCGTCTTCGTCAAGCGGGTCCCTTTGACGGACCTCGAATTGCGCCCGGAGAATGTGCGGTCGACGGCGAACGTCTTCGAACTGCCGATGTTCTACCAGTACGGGGTGGGCTCGGCCGGGTTCGGTGCCTGGCGCGAGCTTGCCGTGCACACCATGACCACGAACTGGGTTCTCGGCGACGAGTATGCGGGATTCCCCCTGATGTACCACTGGCGGGTTCTGCCTGATTCCCCTCCCGAAGGATTCACCGACGTGTTCGGGGGACTGGAGGGGGCCGTCGCTCACTGGGAGGGATCACCCGCCGTTCGTGACCGGCTGGAGGCCATCGGCCAGTCCTCGTACAGCCTGGTGGTCTTTCTGGAGCACGTGCCGCACACACTCGCCGGATGGCTGGCCGACCACCGCAAAACCGCCGTGCCGGTAGGCGGGGACGGCTCGCCCTTCCGCTGGGTGGAGGAAGCTCTGATGGACGGAGCTGCCTTCATGAGTTCTCGCGGACTTGTCCACTTCGATGCTCACTTCGACAACATCCTGACCGATGGCCGCCAGCTCTACTTCGCTGACTTCGGACTTGCCCTGAGCTCCCGCTTCGACCTTTCGGCGGACGAGTCCGACTTCCTCGCGGACCACCTCGCGTACGACCACTGCTATACCGCGAGCCACCTGCTCCAATACCACTTGCTCGACGGCGTCCGCGGTGACACCGAACGCGAAGTCTTCCTGCACGACTGGATCGCGGGCCGGCGACCTGGCGGCATCCCGGCTGAGATCACGGCCATCATCGACCGGCACGCACGCCCTACCGTCGTCGTGGACTCCTTCTTCCGCCGTCTGCTCACCGAGAGCAAGCAGACGCCGTTCCCGGCCGCGGAGCTCCAGCGGCAGTTGGGCGCTGGCGCTTCAACCCCGAGCTGATTCACGCCCTCGCCTCGGCTGCCACGGCCGCTGCCTGCCGACGGGCCTCTCGGCGCGCCTTCCCGGCCATAGGACACCGCAAGTCCGACGGGGCACCACTCAGCGGCGGTACCGAGACGACCGCGATGGACCTGTGCGGCCATGGGAGAAGCTCAGGTGACGCCTGCGCTGCTGCGGAGCATCGGGGCATCGGAGTCGATCCGTGGGCAGGGGCCCCTGGTCCACGGAAGGCCGCGGGCCAGGGCGTGGGTGCCGGTTCTTCGTGAGAGCGGTCAGCTGTTGACGTTGAGGACAGGGTAGTAGCCGGATGCGTGGCCGGTGGCGCTGGGGTGGTAGGACTCCCAGCTCGGGGAGACCACCAGGGAGTGCAGCCAGTCGTCGCCGGAACACAGTTCGTGCCCGTTGAAGGTGGAGCGGACGTCGCCGAAGACGAAGCCGTGCGCCGAGGCCCGGCCGGCGACGACGTTGTCGAGGACGTCTGCGGCCTCGTCGATCTTGCGGTGTTTCGTGTCGCTGAGTCCGACGCAGAAGACGCCGAGGGTGTACATCCGCGGATAGCCGAGCACGACGACCTTGGCATTGGGCGCCTTGGTGCGAATCGCGTTGTAGGTGGCGTCCAGGCGGGCGGGCAGCGTGTTCTGGGCGTAGCTCTCGGCCTGGTTGACCCGGTTGACGCAGTCGCTGTCCGATCCGGTCACGCAGGTGGTCATGACGTCGGAGAAGCCTGCGTCGTTGCCGCCGATGGTGACGGAGACCAGCGTGGTGGCGGAGTTCAGCGGACCGAGCTGGGAGTTGGTCACGTCCGTGGTCACTGCACCCGAGCAGGAGGTGTCGGCGAACGAGGACGGGGCGTGGACGTTCTTCCACAGGTAGGGGTAGGCGCTGAAGCTGCGGTGGCAGGAACCGCTCGAACTGTCGTAGTTGCCGGCTCCGTTGCCGGCCGCGTAGGAGTCACCGAGGGCGACGTAGGAGGCGCCGGCGGCCTGTGCGGGAGCGGTCAGTGTCAGGCTGAGCACGGTCGCGAAGCACAGCGTGGCGAGGGCTGATAGACATCTGAGGGGTCTCACGAAACCTCCCGAGAGCGAAAACCGGTTGCCATGGGGCCGGAAGACGACGAACGCAATGAGGTGTGCTCATGACAAGCGTTCTTCACGCGTAGACTCCGCGTGCGCCGCGGCGCGCGGGAGCGCTTGCGGATGTGACGTGAACGACCGTCGCCTGCCGGTGACTTGCGTCGGCGACGGACGGACGGGAGTGGCGGCGCGCGTAGTGCGGGCTCGGTCGGGGCGGTGCGCGACCGGGCGCGGACGCAGCCGGGGGGAGTGTGGGATCGGGGAGTGTCAGCGCACGTGGGTGCCCTGGGTGTTCAGTTCCTGGTCACCGGCTGAATGGCAGGCGTACTGCCTCTGGGGCCGCCGCTGTCGCCGAGTGAGGCTGAGCCGCCCCGGCGTCAGGGGGAAGGGGGCCGTGGGTGCGGGTTGTGGGCGCGGCGGGTGCCGCCGTCGTGAACAAGCCGGACGCCGAGCCGGTTTGCCCGGCGTGTCTCGTGGTGCTGCGCGTTTCGAACCGCACGCGGTCCTCCTGGGAGGGGATGCCTTCAGGGGGGTGCGGCACGGGGTGCCCGCCGAAAAGCCGCATTCGGCGTGCTCCTGACAAGTTCAAGTCTTGATTATCCGAGGCACAAGCGCGGTAGGCAAGCGGTCGGACAAAATCTGTGCGTGTAGCACCGGAACGGGTACTCGCCTGCCGTAGCCCCGAGTCCCCTCGTGGGCATACTCGTTCGTGCATCAACCTACAAGCGTGCGAACACGCGGCGGTTTGACTGCCTAGTGCTCGGGCGCAACATCCGCATGTGGGGTCGGCGACGCCGTGCTTGGGCCCGTACGCCGCCATTGGGTGTTCGGTCGGGGCTGGTTCAGCTGTTTCTGGCGAGGAACACCGGGCCTTCAGGCCCGGGAGGAATCGCCTCCTCAACCACGGCGCCGCGCAGCGGCGCCGCTTCACTGCCCTCCGTGCTCCAGCGGCCGGGCACGGCAGCTATTGCCAGTACCTGGCACTGAGGCACATGGGCAACTGCGGCCCACATCGGGTCCGTTGTCAGTGTCGAGGGGTACGGTTCGTCGCGTGAAGATCGCCGTGCGGGCAAAGCTGTGGCCGACTGCCGTGCAGGCAGTCGCGCTGCGGTCGACCCTGCTCGAGTGCAACGACGCCGCGAACTGGGTCTCCAGGATTGCGTTCGAGCACGGCGTCCCGCGCGAATACGAACTCCGGAAGTACACGTACGCGGAGCTGAAGGCCCGCGGACTGGGTGCGCAGGCGGCGCAGCACGTCATAAGGAAGGTCCGCGACGCCTACACGACCCTGCACGCGAACATCGAAGCCGGCAACCTGGGCAAGCCGTGTTCGAAGCGCCGGGTGAAGGCCGAGTCAAAGCCGATCACCTTCCGAGCCGGCGCAGCTCAGCCGTACGACGACCGGTGCCTTGGCTGGCAGCATGATTCAGGGGCCGTTTCCCTATGGACGACGGCCGGCCGGCTCAAGGGCGTGCGCTTCATCGGGTCCGCCGACCAGCTGAAGGTGCTGCGCGAGTACCGCCAGGGCGAGTCGGACCTCGTCGAACGCGACGGAGAGTTCTACCTCCTCGCGACGTGCGACGTTCCCGAGACCGACCTCAACGAGAATCCGGAGGGACTTCTCGGCGTCGACCTCGGCATCGTCACCATCGGAACGACGTCTGACGGCGACGTCCTCGCCGGCCGGAGACTGAACCGGTACCGGACCCGGCAGATGCGGCTGCGGCGAAGCTGCAGAAGAAGGGCACGAAGTCTGCGAAGCGCCGCCTGAAGGAGCGCTCGCGGCGCGAGCGGCGGTTCGCCGCCAACACCAATCACGTCATCTCCAAACGCATCGTGGCAGAGGCTGAACGCACCTCGCGCGGCATCGCCCTGGAAGATCTCAAGGGCATCCGTGCGAGGGCACGGCTCACAAAGCCCCAACGGGCCGCGGTGCACTCGTGGGCATTCGCCCAGCTCGGGCAGTTCCTGGCGTACAAGGCCCGCCGTGCCGGCGTGCCCCTGGTCTTCGTCGACCCGGCGTACACCAGCCAGACGTGTGCCGCGTGCGGACGTGCAGACAAGCGGAACCGGGCCCTCGCAGGCCCGGTTCCAATGCAGGTCGTGTGGCGTCGTTGCGCACGCCGACCTGAATGCTTCCCGCAACATCGCCCGAAAGGGCGAGACCGCGTGGAATGCGGGGCGTGAGTCACGCGTCCCGGCCCTGCCCAGCGGGTGGCTCGGATGCGGGAGGTCACGCGGCAGCCAGCCGCGCCCTACCTGCAAGCCCGGTCCCTCAGGACCGGGTCAAGTTGACCGGTAGGCGCTCACAGCGGCGAAGTAGAGGGCTAGGCAGGTGGCGGCAGCGCGATGGGCTGCCACCGAGCGGTCCTGGCTCGACCTCGCCTGCCGGTTCGCCGGCCGGGATCTGCAACCCGAAGAGTGGCGGGAGGTAACTGGCTTCAATCCCCCAGGGGACCTCAGCTGTCACAGGTGAGCCGTCAGGGGAGACCAGGGGGCCAACGTGTCCGCGCTCTGCCAAGAGGACGGCCGGTAAGGCCATAGCGTCCACCGTACCGGGGGCGGCCGGGCGTGCCCGAGGCGGGGGAGTGTCAACTTAGCGGCCGGTCTTGGTTGTTGAGTGGTCGGCGATTGCTTGGGCTCAGTCGGCCGTCGAAGGCGATCTGGAAGGCGTTCAGCGGTGCCTTCCAGCGCATGGTCCATCTGCGTCGGCCCTTTCCGGTTGGGTCCAGGCTCATCAGCGCGAGGTAGACGCATGTGAGGGCGGCGGCTTCGATCGGGAGGTGCCCACGTGCCGCACGGCCTTGCGGATGTGGGCGTTGACCGACTCGATCGCGTTCGTCGAGCAGATGACTTTGCGAACAGGAACGGGTACACGCGGTCCAGCGGGCGGCTCTGCCAGGCGGCCATGCCGTCCATGATCTGGGCGGTGATGGTGGAGATGGCGGTGGGGCGAGTCTGGGCGAGTACCGGGACGGGCTCCCGCCGCGTCCAGCAGGGTCAGGAGGCACTCGGCCGGCTGGTCGCACAGGCCCGCGGCCTGCAACCCGGCCTGCGGCCGTGGCTTCGACCGTTCGCGTTCGCGCTGCTGAACTGGGTCTTCGACGTCGCTTGTCTGGCTGCCAGCCTGTGGGCGCTCGGCATCGGTGTGCCCTGGCACAGCCTGCTGCTCGCCTACGTGCTCACCCAGATCCCCGGCAGCCTGTGCCTGACCCCGGGCAGCCTCGGCATCGTGGAGACGAGCCTGTCCGCACTGCTCGTGTTGTACGGTCTCCGGCCCGGCCCGGCGATCGCCGCGACGCTCTTGTACCGCGCCGTCAGCTATTGGGCCCTGCAACCCGTCGGTTGGGCGTGCTGGCTCGCCATCACCCTGCATACCGGTGCGTCGGGCTCTCCGCCACGCCACTCGGCACGACGTGGTAGCCCCACGCAACTGTGAGTGGAGATCACAAGGGTGGCCGGGACAGCGACCGCCGCAGCGTCAGTCCTTCGGGAGAAGGAGCGTGCACGTCTCCCCCGGGGCGATGGTCACCGCTCGGTCGGCCAGCACTACGCGGATCGCCGACTCTTCCGAGTCGGGTACGGCGATCTCCAGTTGCCCGCTTCGGCGGCGCACGCCGACACCCCAGTGACCGCGATAGTGGAGCGAGAATCCGTACTCGGACAGCGCTGGGAGAGGCACCGGGTCCAGCCAGAGGGCGTCCTCGCGTGTCTCCAGTCCCGTCAGGCCGCGCTGGATCAGGTCGAGGGTTCCGGCCATGGCACCGAGGTGGATGCCTTCGCCCGTGGTGCCGCCCTGGATGTCGGCGATGTCCGCCTCCAGGGCTTCGTGGACGTACTGCCATGCGTCGGCCCGTCTGGCTCTGGCGAGGACCAGGCCGTGGACGAGTTCGCTGAGGGTCGAGCCGTGGCTGGTGCGCTGGAGGTAGTAGTCGACGGTGCTGCGCCAGATCTTGTCGTCCAGGTGGTAACCGAGACGCCGGAACAGACCACGCAGTTCTGTGGGCGAGAACAGGTAGCCGAGCATGAGGACATCGGCCTGTTTGGACGCCTTGTAGCGGTTGACCGTGTCGCCCTCGGCTTCGAGTACACGGTCCAGCCGCCGGATGGTGCCGTAGCGGGCGCGGTAGGCGTCCCAGTCGAGTTCGGCGAGGTCGTCGTAGCCCTCGAACTGGCTGATGACGCCTTGGTGGAAGGGCACCCGCAGGCGTCGGGAGACCTCCTCCCACTCCGGCAGCGCGTCGGCGCTCAGCCGGACCCGCTGGAACAGTTCCTCGCGCCGCCATGCGGGAAGGCGCCGCACGAGCTGCAGAGTGCGGGTGAGGACCCAGGCGGCCGTGACGTTGGTGTACGCATTGTCGTCCAGCCCGGGCTTCGCGGCACCGGGATAGCCGTCGTGGTACTCGTCGGGGCCGACGACACCGCGGATCCGGTAGCGGCGCGTGTCATGGTCGAAGACTGCCAAGTCGGCCCAGAAGCGGGCGATCTGCAGCAGCATTTCCGCGCCTTTGGTGTGCAGGTACTCCGTGTCACCGGTGGCCTCGCAGTACTGCCAGACGTTGTAGGCGATCGCCGAACCCACGTGGTGCTGGAGGCACGAGTGGTCCGGTAGCCAGCGGCCCGAGACAGGGTTGAGATGCCATTCCTGGGATTCCTCACGCCCGTTGCTGCCGCTCTGCCAGGGATACATCGCCCCGGCCCTGCCGGCCGCGCCCGCCGCCGCGCAGGCTCGGGGGAGGCGTCGGTGGCGGTAGTTCAGCAGCGCCCGGGACACCTCCGGAAGGTGCAGGTTGAGATAGGGGAGGACGAACAGCTCGTCCCAGAACACATGACCCCGGTACGCCTCGCCGTGCAGACCCCGGGCAGGCACGCCTACATCCAGCTCCGCCGTGTGCGGTGACAGCGTCTGCAGGACGTGGAAGAGATGGAAGCGCAGGATGCGGCCGGCCTCTCCGGGCACCTGTACGTCCGTGCGTCGCCACAGCCGCTCCCAGGCTGCGACATGGGAGTCGAGCAAGGCCGGGAAGCCCGCCGCCACGGACACCCGCTCGGCGGCCTCGCCGAGGGGATCGCTGATCGCTGTGTCCCGTGAGGTGTGCAGTGCCACCGTCTTGTCCACGGTGACGGGCCGGGCGCGGGTGATCGGGACGACCAGACGGTGGACGGCGCGGTGGCGGGCGGGCCGAAGCACTGATGAGGCCGGAGCCTCGTCCGCGCGGACCGTCGTCCGGGCGGCCAGGGCGACGGTGATGTCCGATGTGCTGGTCCGGCAGCTCAGCCAGATGGTGTGGGGCTCGTGCGCACCGGTTCGCACGTGGTTCAGGTGGTGGCGGTCGAGTGCGCGGTAGCGGTGCACGTTGCCGTTGATGACATCACCGTCCAGAGAGCTTTCGATCTCGATCTGCCCGGTCCAGTCCTCGGCCGTGAGTACCGTCCGCAGTGCGGCCAGGTGCGGGTCCTCCATGTGCACCAGGCGGGTCTGCTCGACGCTGAGCACACCCAGTTCGTCGTTCCGGTGGCGGGAGGACCGTGCGAGTGTGCCTCGGCGCAGATCCAGGGTGTGCCGGTGGTCCAGGAGGGTGTGCGTGCCGGGGGAGAACCACGGGCTCCACGTCCCGTCCGTTCGGCGCGCCCGGAACCGGAGGAAGAGCCAGTTGGGGAGGTTGACCACGTCTTCGTGCACGACCTGCCGCCCCGCCACGGTCGACTCCAGGCGGTTGTAGCACCCCGCTGCATAGGTGCCTGGATAGTGCATCAGGCCGGCCCGGTGTTCCGGCAGTGCGCCGCGTGTGGCGAAGTAGCCGTTGCCCAGTGTGCAGAGGGACTCACGAAGTTGCTCGGCGGCGGGGTCGTAGCCCGTCCACTCCCATGTCCACTCCGACATCTGCCACCTTTCCCTCTCTTCCGCGGTCCGCGGGCTGTGCCGGCCCAGGTACCTGCGGCGGGCCTCAGACCGGCTGGGGGACGACGGCGACCGGGCAGTCCGAGTGGTGCAGCAGGGTGTGGCCGACCCGGCCGAGCTGCAGACCGAAGTGGCCGTGCCGGCGCTGAGCGCCGACGACGATCAGGTCCGCTTCGGCCGATTCCCGCAGGAGGACCTGGTGGGCGGCGCCCTCGACCGCCTTGCGGCGGACATCGACCTGAGGGTGCTCTCGTACCGCCTCGCGCAGGGCATCTTCGAGGCTGGTCGACACCCGCTCCTCGCGCAGCCTGGCGGCGTCGTCGGCGATCAGCATGTGGTCCACGGGTTCTTGTGACGGATTGCGCCAGGCCCGTACGGCTGTCAGGGCGCAGCCGCGCACTTCGGCTTCCCGGACGGCGAACCGTACGGCACTCGCGCCACCGGGCGCGTCACCGACCCCCACCACCACGCGGCCGTAGGCCCCCCGGCGGTTGGCTTCCGCGCCCCGGATGACGACGACCGGGCAGACGGCGCGGGCCGCGACCGCGAGGCTGACGGATCCCAGCAGCATCCCGGCGATCTCGCCGCGCCCACGTGATCCCGTGACCAGAGCGAACGCCTCGGGCGCCGTCCGTAGCAGCGCGGACACGGCGTCCTCCGGCAGTGCCTTGCCGGACACCTTGACCTCGGGATTGCGTCGCCGGGCCCGTTCCACGCACGACGCGACGATGTGCTCGGCCATGACCTCCTCGGCCGGACGGTCGGTGCTGAAGGACGGTTGGGTTCCCTCGTACAGCTCCCAGAGGGAGGCATGGACGAGATGGAGGGGCAGACCGTGCCGTGCCGCCTCGTCCACGGCCCAGTCGACCGCTGCCAGACTGGAGTCCGATCCGTCGACGCCCACGACCAGTAGGAGTCCCATAGACGTCACCGCCCTCTCGCCCGGTGCCGAGATCCTCCTGTGAACACCGTCGCACTGCCTGCCCGGCGCCGCGACACGCCGCCGGGTCCCGGGCCAGGGTGGCTCTCCGGCCGGTTTGCGACCTGTCAGGTCATGGTGATGCTTGAGGCATCGGCCGCCCCTCGAGGACGAAGACATGCCCGTCACTGTTCCGCACATCGTGAGCGATGTGATGACCACGCCCGCGGTCGCCGTCGGGCGGGACACGCGGTTCAAGGAGATCGTGCGGGTCATGGACGAGCGCCACGTGAGTGCCCTGCCGGTCGTGAGCGGCGAAGGGCGGGTCGTCGGCGTGGTGTCCGAGGCCGACCTGCTGCCCAAGGAGGAGTTCCGGGATCGCCTGCCCACCCGCTCCGAGCGCATCCGACTGCGGTCCGACCTGGCCAAGGCGGCAGGTGTGAGTGCTGAGGAGGTAATGAGCGCGCCCGCTGTCACGGTCCGCCCGGACGACACCCTGGCCCGGGCAGCGCGCCTCATGGCCGTGCACCACGTCAAACGGCTCCCCGTCGTCGATGCCGAGGACGGATTGCGCGGCATCGTCAGCCGTGGCGACCTGCTGAGGGTCTTCCTGCGGTCGGACGAGGAGATCGAGGAGGAGGTCCGCCGCACGGTGGTGTCCTGCCTGTTCCCCCTGCACGCCCACGCCATTCACGTGTCTGTGCGGGACGGCGTCGTCAGGCTCCTCGGACCCGTCCACGACACCTCGCTCATCTGGGTCGCCGAGCGCCTCGTGAGCGGGCTGGAGGGCGTCGTGGGCGTCGAGTCCCGACTGAGCGGCGAGGGTTCCGGACCGGACAGCCCTGCGTCCGAGCCATGGCCGTCTACTGATCGGCAGGGGTGATCCGGCGGCCCGTGAGGTTGGTGGGCTCGATCGACACCCACATCTCGCGCGCGCCGCCCGCCCACGGCGTGGTGTGCGTGCGTTGGGCGAGCCCGCGTACCGCCTCCGGGTCCGTCACCACACGTGCCGGTCCGACGGCGAGCACGCTCCAGCCCTGGCTCAGGGCGTCGTCCACGTGGTCGACCTCGAAGGCGACCTCCGTCTCCGCTGCCGCCGCTGTCACAGAGTCGGGTGCGGTCCGGAAGACGATGGCGTCATCGACGAATTCGTAGTTGACCGGGACGACCGCCGGGCGGCCGTCGGCCGTCGCCACCGCGACCCGCCCCACCCCGTGCGTGGAGAGTAGGGTGCGGCACTCCTGGGGGCTGAGGTCCCGAATCTGGGGGTGCAGCAGTGCGTGGCCCTGACCGGGCGGGAGATCGATGCCTCCGCCGCGCAGTGCGGCGACCGAGGTGCCCAGCGCGTCGGCCAGTCTGATGAGCGTCGCCAAGGTCGGATCGGCGGGCTGTTCCTCCAGATGGGCCAGATAGTAGGGCGACATTCGCGCGCGGCGGGCTGTCTCCTCTCGGCTCAGTCCGCGCCTTCGGCGTTCGACGGCCACCCGCCGGCCGATGTCACCGGGATTGCCCGTTCCGGCTGGCCTGGTCACCGTAGACGCGGCCGCCGCCTCGCCGGTTGTCGGCGGCGCCTCGCCCACCCCCGGGGGCTGCTCGTGCTCGAGATGGCGTATGTGGGCGTCCGGTCCGGGAAACACGAGCGTCACATCGTCCGTGTCCGACCAGCGCACGTCGTAGGGGGGTGTTCCGTCGTCGTGGTGGAGTCCGACGATCTCGCCGTCGCGCCTGGCGCCGCCGGTCGCCGGACTCTCGATGACGAGTTGGTCGCCGAGGTGAGCTCGCATGGTCGCCGCCCTCTCCTCAGAATGGTGCTGTATCCAACCTGCCACGCGGGCCGCACCGCCGCACGGGGCGGCGGCCTCGTATCCGCGCGGTGGGTGTCCCGCACCCGGGAGGCACCATGCATCACCGAACAGTCGAGGAGCTGATGTCCCGGGACGTCGTCCGGGCACGGCCCGACACGCCGTTCAAGGAGCTCGTAAGGCTGCTGGAAGAGAACGACGTCACCGCCGTACCCGTGGTGGACGAGCTCGACCGTCCGATGGGCGTGGTGTCCGAGGCCGACCTGCTGCGCAAGAGCGCCGACCAGGCCGACCCGTCCGGCAGGACCCCCATTCCGCATCTGGAGGCCTGGGAACGTGCCAAGGCCGAGGGATCCCGGGCCGAGGAACTGATGTCCGCTCCCGCGGTGTGCGCCCGGCCCGAGTGGACCGTGGTCGAGGCAGCCCGCCTCATGGAAGCCCAGAATGTCAAACGCCTGCCCGTGGTCGACGAAGCCGATCGGCTGCTGGGCGTCGTCAGTCGTGGTGATCTGCTGAGGGTCTTCCTTCGCCGTGACGACGCCATCCGCGAGGAGATCACCGGAGACGTTCTGCGGCGCACGTTGGGGCTCGATCCGAGGGACGTGACCGCGGAGGTGCGCGATGGGCGGGTTGCCCTTGCAGGCACCGTGGAGCACAGGAGTCTGATCCCCGTCATCGAGCAGTTGTGCCGGGGCGTCGACGGCGTGGTCTCGGTCACCGCGCAGATCTCTTTCCGGACGGATGACGCCCGGGACACACCTACCGGCACGCTGTGAAGCGGCTGGGCATCAGAGGGGTTGTCCGGCTGTCTGGCGGGTGCTGGGTTGTGGGGCGTTGGCCTGGACGTCGCGTTCGGCGGTCTCCAGCGGCTGATGAGCCAGATCGACCAGCGCCCTGCCTGCTGCCAGCTCGTCGCCGATCTCCGTGCGCGGTTCCGTGGCCGGTGAGCGCCGTGGTGTGCGCGACATCGTTCGCTCCTTGCCTCCGCGGCTCCACGATCCGACGACGGCCGTCCTGGATCACGGGGCCGAAGGTCCCGGGCTACCGGCGCCCGGCCCTGGAAGCCGGTCGTGCGGCCCGATCCTGCGGCCGTCACATCTGGGGTACGACGGCCACGGGACACGGTGCGTGATGCAGCAGTGCGTGGTTGATCAGGCCGAGTTGCAGTCCCGGATGCCCAAGTCGCCGCCGAGCGCCCACGACCAGTAGATCTGCGGTCGACGCGGCCTCCAACAGCGCCTGGCGCGCCGGTTTCTCGATCAAGCGCCGGCTCACCGCGGCGTCGCCGTACCTTTCTACAGGCCGGCGCAGAGCGTCGTCGAGCACCTGCGCCGGGGGACGCCGGTGGGCCTCCAACTGCCACGAGGCTGCCTGGGGTGTCGTACACGCACCGGACGGTGCACTCCAGGCGTGCACGGCCTCGAGCCGGCAGCGCCGCACCTGAGCCTCGCGCACCGCGAAGTCCACGGCCGTGCCGCTGCCCTCCCCGTCCTCGACACCCACGACGACGCTTCCGAACCGGGCAGCGCGGTGCTCCGAACTGCCACGGACCACGACCACCGGGCAGTCGGCGCGTGCGGCCACGGCGAGGCTGACCGAGCCGAGGAGCATGCCGGAAAGATCTCCGAGTCCCCTGTTCCCCAGTACCAGCGCGAAAGCATTGCGCCCCTTGCCGACCAGGGCGGAAGCCGCCTCCTCGTGCGACACCTCGCTGGACAGCCGCACCGCCGGAACACCCTCCCTGGCGCGCGCCGAGGCAGCGCTGATCACGGCGGACGCTTCCTGCTCGCCGGCCACCGCGTGCAGCAGGTGGAGCGGGATCCCATGCCGGGCCGCCTCGTCGGCGGCCCAGTCGACGGCCTCGAGGCTTGCCTCGGATCCGTCGACACCCACCACCAGGGGAATTGTCACCGCGCCTGTCTCCTCTCCTGCCGCACGCCCCGCTTTCGCGCCCGCCTCAGGGGTCCACATGCGCCGTGGCGAGGACCGGGAGATCCTCGAAGGGGAGAAACTCGTCGCTCCCGGTATGCAGGCGATGTCCGGACCGTCCACACGATCGGACTCGTTCGCCGTCCCCTTCAGCTTCTTACGAGACGGAGACCGCCGCCATGCAACCAGTCGTCACCGTGGGCCTCGACGGCTCGCCCGAGAGTCTGGCCGCCGCCCGCTGGGCCGCCGACGAGGCCGGGAGGCGGAAGCTCACTCTCCGGCTGTTGCACGCGTGGCCGACGCTTGCCCCGGAACCGGCTCGTCTCCCCGCGGAAGTCGATCAGAACTACTGGGCGAAGCGTCTCGTCGACACAGCGCAGGCGGAACTCCGGACCCGGCACCCGGGCCTGGCCATCGACAAGAGTCTGGTCGCCGACGATGCCCAGCACGCTCTGCTCCAAGCGGCCTCCGAGTCGGAGATGGTTGTCCTGGGCTCCCGAGGACTCGAGTCCGTCGCGAGTTACTTCCTTGGGGACGTCAGTATGCCCGTCGTGGCACGGGCCGAGCGGCCCGTGGTGCTGGTGCGCGCCGAACCCCGGGACGAGGGGAGACCAGCCACGGCGGCGAGCCGTGTCGTTGTGGCCCTGAAGCTGCACGGATCGCCGGACGGCCTACTGGATTTCGCCTTTCATACCGCTGCGGCCAGGGGCGTCCCCGTCCTCGCCGTCCACGGCCGTAGCGTGCCGCTTCACGCGCGTACGCCCTGGGGAGTGGACCACGGCTTCAGCGAGGAGGCGACCCGGGGCGCGCACGAGCAGGTGAGCAAAGCGCTGCAGCAGTGGCGGGAGAAGTACCCGCGGGTGGACGTGGCCGACAGCATCCGTCTCGAAAGCCCCGCCAAGGCCGTCGTACGAGCTGCGGAGGGCGCCTCACTGCTGGTCGTGGGCCGACGCCGGCACCGTACCGGTCTGGCGCCCCACCTCGGTCCGGTGGCGCAGGCCGCCGTCCATCATGGACGCTGCCCGGTCGCCGTGGTTCCTCATGACTGAGCCCGGTCTCCGCGAGCCGCGTGCCGACGTGTCCGCTCTGCGGTCGGGCGCTCCGCACGACGGGGAGCCGCTGTCGCGCGCTGCGGTGTGCGAGACCCACACCGCGACGCTGTTCTTCGTCGGCGACCGAGCCTACAAGCTCAAGAAACCGGTCGATCTGGGGTTCTTGGACTACACCACGATCGCGGCCCGCCGAGCCGCTTGCGAGCGCGAAATAGCCCTCAACCGCCGGTTCGCCCCCGACGTCTACGTGGGACTCGGTGAGTTCCGCAGTCCCGATGGGGAGTCACCCGAACCACTCGTGGTGATGCGCCGCATGCCGGAGGAGCGCCGCCTCTCCCATCTCGTGCGGGCGGGGGCTGTTGTGGACGACGTCCTTCGCACCGTAGCCCGGCAACTGGCGGCATGGCACGCGCACGCACCCCGTGGCCGCGACGTGGACGAGCAGGGCACGCGGGACGCGCTGTCGGCACGCTGGGAGGCGAGCTTCGCGCAAGTTCAGGCACTGGCCGCGGACGGCGCCGTGCCCGACTGCCTGACGGAGATCGAGGGGCTGGCGCGCCGCTATCTCGCCGGTCGCAAGCGGCTGTTCGACACCCGTATCGAGCAGGGACGGGTGGTCGACGGCCACGGCGACCTGCTCGCCGAGGACGTCTTCTGCCTCGACGACGGCCCCCGGGTCCTGGACTGCCTGGAGTTCGACGACCGCCTCCGCTATGTCGACGGCCTCGACGACGCCGCCTTCCTCGCCATGGACCTGGAACAGCTCGGAACCCCGGAGGCCGCGGCGTACTTCCTCGTCCGGTACGGCGAATACTCCGGGGATCCCGCGCCCCCGTCCCTGTGGCACCACTACGTCGCCTACCGCGCCTTCGTCCGCGCCAAGGTCTCGGTGATCCAGGCCCGGCAGGGCACGTCCGGCGCCGAAGCGGCGTCGCGGCGGCTCGCCGCCATGGCACTGCGCCACCTGCGCACCTCCGCCGTCGGCCTCACCCTCGTCGGCGGACTGCCGGGCAGCGGGAAGTCCACCCTCTCCGGGGCCTTGGCCGACCGGCTGGGGGTCACCCTGCTCAGCAGTGACCGCATGCGCAAGGAGCTGGCGGGCATCCCGGCGGAGCAGTCCGCCGCGGCGGGCTACGGCGAAGGGCTGTACACGCCCGAGTGGACGGCCCGGACCTACGCCGCCCTGCTCGACCGCGCGGCCGCACTGCTTTCGTCCGGTGAATCGGTGGTCCTCGACGCCACCTGGTCCGACGCCGCACAGCGTGAAGCCGCTCTGCGCGTGGCCGACCGCACCAGCGCCGAACTGGTGGCCCTCCACTGCCAGGTGCCGGGCGAACTGTCGGCGGCCCGCCTGAGTGCGCGCGCGCCCGGCATCTCCGACGCAGGCCTCGACATCGCCACCGAAATGGCTGCCAAGGAGCCGCCGTGGCCCGAGGCCGTCCCGGTCGACACCAGTGGCGCGCTGGAGTCCGCGGTGGCCCAGGCGCTGGCGGCCGTACGCCCGTGGGGCACCGGTCAGGCAGCGGTCTTCCGCCGCCCGTACATGGAGCCGGATTGAGGTGTTACGAGTGGCCGTGTTGCCCGGGTGCGGTGCGGGGGTGACCGTGGAGGTGGGGGAGCGAGGGAGTGAAAGCGGTGCGAGCGCTCGTGTACCACGGCCCGGCACACACCTCCTGGGACACCGTCCCCGATCCGGTGATCGAGGAGGCCACCGACGCGATCGTCCGGGTTGCCGCAACGACCGTCTGCGGCACTGATCTGCACATCCGGCGGGGCGACTTCCCCGAGGTGAAGCCGGGGACGGTCCTCGGCCACGAGGCCGTCGGCGAGGTCGTCGACGTCGGTGAGCAGGTCCACCACCTGCGCCCCGGCGATCAGGTGATCGTGTCGTCCGTCTCGGCCTGCGGTGATTGCGCGGAGTGCCGCGACGGCAGGTACGGACAGTGCCGTGGGGGTGGCGGATGGATCCTGGGGAGTCTGATCAACGGCACCCAGGCCGAACTGGTGCGCGTGCCGTTCGCCGATCACTCCACCACCCGACGGCCCCCCGACCTCCCGCTCGCTGACGCGGTCTTGCTCGCCGAGCTCCTCCCCACCGCCTACGAGGTCGGGGTCCGCAACGGACACGTCGGCCCCGGAGACACCGTCGTCGTGGTGGGCGCCGGCCCCGTCGGTCTCGCCACGGTGGTCCTTGCGCGGCTCTACTCGCCCCGCAGGATCATCGTCGTCGACCTGGCCGGCGCTCGGCTGGAGAACGCCAAGCGTGTGGGGGCGGATGCCGCCGAATCGCCAGGAACCATGATCGCCGACCTCTCCGAGGGGCCGGGGGCCGACGTGGTCATCGAGGCGTCCGGCGACCCGGACGGTTTCGTGCTCTGCACGCGCGCCGTCCGCACGGGAGGGCACATCGCCAACATCGGCACGCACGGCAAACCGGTGTCACTGCATCTGGAGTCCCTCTGGCGCAAGAACGTGACGATCAGCACGGGCCAGGTCGACACGTCCTCCACACCGTGGCTGCTGGAGCTGTTGAGGTTCGGCCGTCTGCCCGTCTCCCCCTTGGTCACCCACACCTTCGGCCTCGACCGGATGGAAGACGCCTATGAGGCGTTCGCGCGCGGCACCAGCACAGGCGCCCTGAAAGTCGTGCTGCACCGGGAGTCGTCATGACCCCTGGCCGGTCCTTTCGACCAGGAACCGCGTCGTGTCGGACAGCGTGGTCAGGTCCGGGTAGTCCTCTTCGTCGATACGGACGCCCGCACGCTCGGACAGCAGCTCGACCAGGCTGAGGAAATCGAGCGAATCCAGTTCGAGCACATCGCGGAACTTGTCGTCCGGTTCGACCAGAGTGAAGTCGGCGTCGGGGATGACCTGCGTGATCGACTCCTTGATCAGCGACAGAGCCTCCGCGTTGTTCAGTGGCTTCATCTGACTCACAGTTCCTCCGGTCTCTGCAGAAGTCGGTCGACCGCCGTGAGATAGCGCGCCCCCACGGCGCCGTCCGTGGCCCGGTGGTCGGCGGCCAGGGTCGCGGTCACCACTGGACGCACTCCGAGCATCCCGCCCACGGCCCAGGGCCGCTCGACGACGGCGCCGAAGCCCACCAGGGCCACCTGGGGCGGGAGGATCACCCCGAACACGGCCTCCACGCCCTGGTCGCCCAGGCTGGTGACGGTCAGGGTGGCGTCGGCCATCTCGCTCCCGCGCAGCCGCCCTCGACGGGCACGCTGTACCAACTCCTTCAGACGGGTCATGAGGGCGTCGGGCGGCAGCGTGTCGGCGTTGTGGATCACCGGGGCGAGCAGTCCGCCCTGCCGGAGTGAGACCGCGAGGCCCAGGTTGATCTCGGATGCGGGGGAGAATCCACCGTTCTGCCAGTAGCCGTTGAGCGCCGGCACCTCGCGTGCCGCGATGGCGGCGGCTTTCAGGAGCAGGGCCGCGGGCACGAGTCGGTCGGCGGGCGTACGAGCGCGGTTGATCCGACGGAGCCAGTCCTCGGCGATCGTCAGGTCAATGGTGGTGGACAGGTAGTAGTGCGGGATCTCCCGCTTGGAGCGGCTCATGAGGTCGGCGATGGCACGCCGCATGGTGTCCGTACGGTCCTCCGGGCGGCTGTCTCTTCGTACGGCGGCGTCCGGACGCTTGTCGCCCATCAGCGGGCCTCGATCGGGTCGCTCGGGTCCGCTTCCTCCGGCAAGGGTGCGCATGGCCGTACGCACGTCCGCCGCCCGCACGGCTCCGCCGTCCCCGGTGCCCCGCACCGCCGCCAGGTCGACGCCGAGGTCCTGGGCGAGGCGCCGTGCGTACGGGCTGGCCCGCACCCTCGGGGCGAGCGGTGGCTGGGCGCGCTCCACGTCGGCACGCGTGATCCGGCCGCCCCGGCCGGTGCCGTGCAGCGTCGTCAGGTCGACACCGCGCAACACGGCCAGGTGCCGTACGAGCGGACCGACGCCGATCACCGAGACGGCTCCACCGGACGGCTCCGGGGGCGCATGTACGTGCTCGTCGGTCGGCTCCTTCCGGGATGCGGCGAGTGCCGGCTCCGGAGTCGCCTCGGGCTTGCGGGCCGCCTTCTTCCGAGGCGCCGGACGCTGGTGCCGTGCGGCCGGTTCCTGGTCGGCCGCCGCGCGCGTGGGCGCCTTGCTCACGATGGCCTCCCCGACGCCCGCCCGCTCGTATGGCACGGCTTGGTCCTCGATCAGCGCGAGCGGTGTTCCCACCGGCACCCGGGTACCGGGCTCGACGAGCAACTGCCCCACGGTCCCGGACTGGAAGCACTCGACCTCGATGGCGGCCTTGTCGGTCTCCACGACCGCCATGACATCACCCTTGTGCACCCGGTCCCCGGGACTCACGAGCCACTCCTGCAGCAGCCCTTCGTCCATGTCCGCGCCGAGCGAGGGCATGGTGAACGCGGTCATCTCAGCCCGACCTTCCGGTCACCGGTTGCCGTTCCGCCCCGTTGGTTCCAGTCGGCACCGGTTCGCCCACGGCGCGGTGCGCGGCTGCGACGATTCCGTCGACCTGAGGCAGCGCGGCCTCCTCCAGCCGGCGTGCGTAAGGTATGGGCACTTCGGCGCTACACACCCGCTCTACGGAGGCGTCGAGGTCGTAGAAGTGCTGTTCCGTGAGGCGTGCCGAGATCTCCGCGGCGAGGCTGCCGGTGCGCCAGCCCTCGTCGACGACGACGGCACGGTGGGTGCGAGCGACCGAGTCGCCGACGGTGGCGTCGTCCAAGGGACGCAGCGTGCGCAAATCGATGACCTCGGCGCTGATGCCGCCGCTCGCGAGGTCGTCGGCGGCGGCCAATGCCTTGGGGAGCGACCCGCCGTACGTGATCAGCGAGACGTCCGTGCCGGGTCGGCGGACGGCCGCGTGGTCGATGTCGACCGGCCCCGCGTCGGCGGGCAGGTCGCCCGAGACGTTGTACAGGCTGCCGTGCTCGAAGATCAGCACCGGGTCGGGGTCGGCGAGCGCGGGGGCCAACATGTACCGGGCGTCGGTGAGAGTCGCCGGGGCGAGGACCCGCAGGCCCGGGATGTGCGCGTACCAGCCCTCCAGACTGTGCGAGTGCTGGGCCGCGAGCTGCCGTCCCGCGCCCGTGGTCATCCGGATCACGATCGGTACGGGCAGTTGGCCGCCCGACATGTGCAGCAGTGTCGCCGCGTTGTTGAGGATCTGGTCCAGGGCCAGCAGGCTGAAGTTGACCGTCATGATCTCGACGATCGGCCGCATGCCCGCCAGGGCGGCACCGATGCCGGCACCGACGAACGCCGACTCCGACAGCGGGGCGTCGCGGATCCGTTCGGGCCCGAACTCCTCCAGCAGGCCGAGGCTGACACCGAAGCAGCCGCCGTACCGGCCCACGTCCTCGCCCATCAAAAACACCCGCTCGTCGCTGCGCAGCGCCTCGCGCATGGCCTCACGCATGGCCTCCCGATACGTCGTCTTCCGGTCGGAAGGCGCGGCGGCTTCGGCGACACGCGTGTGCGTCGTGGTCATGGCCGGGTCACCTCCACTGGGCTGGTGACGTACTTCAGCAGGTCCTCGACGGGCTCTTCCGGAGCCTGCTCGGCCGCCTCCACGGCCGCGTCGATCTCAGCGGCCAGACGGTCCTCCAAGGCTGTGCGAGCCTTGTCGGAAAGCTCCTTCGCATCCTGCAGCCGCTGCACGAGCCCCTCGACCGGGTCGCGTTCCTTCCAGTGTTCGATCTCGGCCTTGTCGCGGTAGCGGTCGGAGTCGTACATGGAGTGGGCGCGGAAGCGGTACGTGCGCATCTCCAGGAAGTGCGGCCCGGTTCCAGCACGCACCCCTTCGGCTGCCCGCCGGGCGGCGTCCTCTACGGCGAAGACGTCCATGCCGTCGACGGCCCAGGAGACCATGCCGTACGCGGCCGCGCGCAGCGCGAGGTCGGTCTGGGCCTGGTGACGGGCCAGAGCGGTGCCCATCGCGTACAGGTTGTTCTCGCAGACCAGCAGCAGGGGCAGCTGCCAGAGCGCGGCGAGGTTGGCGGTCTCGTGGAACTCGCCCTCGGCGAAGGCGCCGTCGCCGAAGAAACAGCAGGTGACGCGGCCCTGGCCGGTCATGCGGTCGGCGAGGGCGAGGCCGGCCGCGAGGGGGAGCCCGCCGCCGACGATCGCGTTGCCGCCGTAGAAGCGGCGGCCGGCGTCGAACAGGTGCATCGAGCCGCCACGGCCTCGGCTGCAGCCGGTGACCTTGCCGAACATCTCGGCCATGATCGCCTCGGCCGGAACGCCGCGGGCGAGTGCGTGTCCGTGTTCGCGGTACGTCGACACGACCGCGTCGTCGTCCGTGAGCGCCTCGTTGACGCCGACGGCCACGGCTTCCTCGCCGATGTAAAGGTGCATGAATCCCCGGATGCGCGCCGCGCTGTACAGCTCCACGCAGCGTTCCTCGAACCGGCGGACGCGCAACATGGATTCCAGCAGGGCCAGGCGATGTGCGGCCTGACGGTTCGACCGGGCGGCGGGCCGCGGTGCGCGGGGGCTGCGTGTGGTGGTCATGCGGGCTGCTCCGTCCTCGCCGTGGAGACAGCCTCCGAAGTGGAGTCCTCCAGGGTGGAGATGTCACCCTCGGGCAGCCCGAGTTCCCGTGCCCGCAGCAGGCGGCGCATGACCTTGCCGCTACGGGTGTGCGGCAGGTGCTGGTCGAAGGCGATCTCGCGGGGCGCCACGGCCGGGCCCAGCCGGCGCCTGGCGAAGGCCAGCAGATCCCGCCGGGTCGCGCTGCTCGCGTCGAAGCCCGGCCGCAGCGTGACGAAGGCCTTGACAATGTTCCCTGCCACAGGGTCCGGCCGGCCGATGACCCCGGACTCGGCGACCGCCGGATGCTCCATCAGAGCGCTCTCGACCTCGAACGGACCGATGAGGTGTCCTGCCGATTTGATGACGTCGTCGGCGCGCCCGACGAACCAGAACCAGCCGTCGGCGTCGCGCCGCACCAGGTCACCGGTGAGGTACCAGCCGTCCGCGAAGGCCGCCGCACTGCGCGGCTCGTCGTGCAGATAGCCGCGGAACATGGACGGCCAGCCGGGCCGGAGCGCCAGCTCGCCCTCCCCGCCGGGCTCTTCCAACACGGTGACGTGCCCGTCGGCGACCTCTGCCCGGCCGTCCTCGCCGCGCCGCAGCACCGCCGCCTCCACACCGGGCAGCGGTCGCCCCATCGAGCCGGGGCGGATGTCGCAGGCGGCGAAGTTGGCGATCATTATGGCGCCGGTCTCGGTTTGCCACCAGTTGTCATGCACCGGCAAGCCGAGCACGTCCCGACCCCACACCACGGCCTCCGGGTTGAGCGGCTCACCGACCGATGCGATGAACCGCAGCGCACTCAGGTCGAAGGAGCGGGGCAGGTCGTACGGCCCCGTCCTCGGCGTCGTCCGCATCAGCATGCGCAGGGCTGTCGGCGCCGTGTACCAGACGCTCACCCGCTGCTCGGCGAGGATCCGGTACCAGCGGCGGGCGTCGTAGTCGCCCTCATCCACCACGACCGTCACGCCGTGCATGAGAGGGGCGACGATCCCGTAGGACATGCCGGTGACCCAGCCCGGGTCCGCGGTGCACCAGAACACGTCGCCCTCGTGGAGGTCGAGGGCGTACAGCGCGGACACGTAGTGCGCGACGGCCGCCTCGTGCACATGCACCGCGCCCTTGGGGATGCCGGTCGTGCCGCTCGTGAAGTGCAGCAGGGCCATGTCGTGGGGGGAGGTCGGCGGGATCGTGAAGGTGTCGGCCGCGTCGGCCATCAGCGCGGTGAGGGGCAGGGTTCCGGGCAGTTCGTCCGCGCCCTCGCCGACGATCAGTACGTGGCGCAGGGCGGCGAGTGCGTCGCGTCGCCCGGCGACCTTCTTCCGGTACAGGTCCGCCGTGGTGACCAGGACCTGCGCGTCGCCCAGCGTCATCCGCTGGAACACCGGGTCCGGTCCGAAGGCGGAGAACAGCGGGCACAGGACACTGGTGTTCTTCAGCGTGCCGAGGACCGCGGTGTACAGCTCGGGGCAGCGTCCCAGCAGCGTCACCACCCGGTCGCCGTACCCGATCCCGAGGCCGCGGAGCACGTTGGCGAACCGTGCCGTCGAGCGGGCCAGCTCCCCGTAGGTCACCGAGGTGACGGAGTCGTCCCGTCCCACACAGCGCAGTGCGACCGCTGTGGCCCGGTCCGATGCCGCGTGCCGGTCGACGGCCTCGTGCGCGATGTTCAGTCCCCGCCCACCAGGCAGCCCCTGTAGCCTGCGGCGTGCCGCCTGCCACGAGAAGCTCGCGCACTCCTTGTCGTAGTCGCGCAGATTGGGGGCGGTGCGCAGCGGAGGCGGAGTGTCCTTCCGGATGGTCTCCCATGGCATGCCGGCCCCTCCTTCCTTCGGGCCCTTTTCGACCATCCGCCCGGCTCGCCCTGTCCGCACTGGGTCGAAGGGCCCCCGTCCGCGGCCGGACGGCTCAGATCCGCGTCATCCTTCTCGCCTGCCGGGGCGGAACGAGGAGGCTGACGATGCCGTCGCTCAGGGAGCGAGGGAGAAGTAGTTCTCCTCCTCCTGGGTGAAGTGCAGGCGCAGGATCGTGTTCAGGCCGTACAGACAGGAGCGCAGGTCGTCGAGTTGCTCAGGGGAGAGGCCCCCGCTTGCGTGGGCAAGTTGCAGGTGGGTGGCGATGCGGCGGGAGAGACGTTCTATTTCGGTGTGGGCACGGCTCATGGTGGCGGTGGCCTCGGGTCCGCCGAGCGTCGGCGCGAGGGCTGGGTACAGCTCGTGCTCCTCGGCGTACTCGTACGGGAGGAGCCGCTCGATGAGCAGCCGGTGGGTCTCCTCGACGGCTTCCAGGGCCTGCCGGCCAGGGGAGTCGGAGAGGCGGTCGGCGGTGTCGCGGACGGATTCGAGGACGTCCTGAAGCCCTTCGTGTTCGGCGGCGAAACGGTGGATGAGGGTCTCGGCAGCCGGAGCGAGGGCCGGCCGTGTGGCCTGGCCGACTCGCAGGGCGCGCAGGGCGTTGAGGATGACAGCGACGTCGATGCCCTCCTGGAGCAGCGCGCCGGCGGCGGGCGGGAGCAGGCCGACAGCGGCCGCGGCCATGGCCGCCAGGGACATCAGCATGCCGCCGAGGGCGCTCTGGACGGCGATGCGCCGCGCGCGTTGGGCGATGGCGACGGCGTCGGCGAGTCGGTCGACGCGATCGGCGGTCAGGATGATGTCGGCCGCTTCGGAGGAGGCGGTGGAGCCGCGTGCGCCCATGGCGACGCCGATGTCGGCGGCGGCTAGGGCGGGCGCGTCGTTGACGCCGTCGCCCACCATCACCGTGACCGCGTGCTCGCCTTCGGACCGTACGGCGGCGACCTTGTCGGCGGGAGAGAGCTCGGCGCGTACGTCGTCCAGACCGAGGACGGTGGCGACTTCGCGGGCGGGTGCGGTTCGGTCGCCGGTGAGCATCAGCAGCCGCGCGAAACCCGCTGCCCGCAGGTGGCGCAGGGTGCGCGATGCGTCGGGGCGCAGCGGGTCGCGCAGCAGGATGGCGCCGGCCAGGTGTCCGTCGAGGGTCAGCCAGGCGACGGCCGCGCCGTCGAGGAGGGCGCGCTTGTCGACCGCCCGGGCCCAGGTCGGCCGGTCCTCGCCGGCGGCGATACGGCCGATGGCGAGCCGGTGCCCATCGGCGGTGCCGGTGGCGCCCCGGCCCGGTTCCTCGGTGACGCCGGAGGGGATCGACAGCTCCAGCTTGCGATCCCGGGCGGCGTCGACGATGGCCTGGGCCAGTACGTGGGGCGAGTACTGGTCGAGGGAGGCCGCCAGGCGCAGGACTTCCGTGGGTTTGACGCCGGGGGCGGCGGTGACGTCGACAACGCGGGGCCGGCCTCGGGTGAGGGTGCCGGTCTTGTCCAGCAGGAGGGTGCGGGCGCGGCCCAGGTTCTCCAAGGCGCCGCCGTCGCGGATGACGACGCCGATGCGGGAAGCGCGGGAGAGACCGGAGACGATGGCGACCGGAGCCGCCAGCAGTAGCGGGCACGGGGTGGCGACCACCAGTACGGCGACCGCTCGTACGGCCGAACCACTGATCAGCCACGCCAGTCCCGCCACCGCCAGGGACAGCGGCAGGAACCAGGTCGCGTACCGGTCCGCCAGCCGCACGACCGGCGCGGACCCGGCGCCGGCCTGCTGGGCCAGTCGCACGATCCCGGCGTACGTACTGCCCTGCTCGGTGGCCGTGGCCCGCATCTCGAAGGCGCCTCCGGCGTTGACCACGCCGCTGCGCACGGTTTCCCCGCCAGCCCGCTTGACCTGCAGGGGCTCACCGGTGAGCACCGACTCATCGAGGACCGCGGCGGCGCTCTCCACGCGGCCGTCGACGGGAACCACCTCACCAGGGCCGACGACGAGCAGGTCACCGGCGGCGACCTCCGCCAGCGGCACCATGGTCACCCCGCCGCGAGTGCGGCGGCGTGCGGAGCGTGGTGCGTGATCCAGCAAGGCACGCAGGTCGTGCGAGGCACGTCGCTGGGCTGCGGCCTCCAGGGTGCGGCCAGTGGCCAACATCAGTGCGATCAGGGCACCGGCCAGGTACTCGTGCACGGCCAGAGTGCCGCCGAGCGCGAGTACGGCGATGAGGTCCACACCTGTGCGGCCCTGCCGCAGGGCGGCCAGCACCCATCCCACCGCGGGAACGAGGGCAAAGAGGGTGCCCAGTTCCCAGAAGAGGCCGGCCAAGTCACCGGCATCCATGAGCCAGGCGATGCCACCAGCGATCAGGGCCGCCGCGGTCACGGCCAGCAGGACGGGTTCGAGCCGCGGCGACACACCCGCCGTCGAGCGACGCAGTCGTGCCGTGAGGGAGGGTCGGTCATTCATGGCATACCTGAGTGCCGGGTGCGATGACTCTCGGGTCGAGTCCTTCTTCATGACATCGCCGCACTACGAGTGCACGCCAGGGGACGTTCGTCCCTGTTCCTGGGCCGACCGCCGACCGCATTCGGTCGCCCTCGCCGCTCTCGGTGAGAGGCGTGGGCGGAACGGACCGCCGCCGTCTGATCGTCGCGCTCGCACGGGTCCACCTGGTCTCCGGCTGGACCAGGTAGAACCTGAGCCCGCCCATCTCCGCGACAGATCGTCGCCGCTCCGGATCGCCTGCCCGTAGTTGCTCTCAGCCACCACACCTGTCGGCCCCGGTCAACGGGACCAATGGACCCCGCGTCGTGGCCACGTGGCTCTGCCAGCGCGGCGCTGCAGCGGAAATGCTGCGATCGTAGGTGTGAGGGGACGGCGGGGCTCCACGTGCCGTCCGCTGTGCCGAAGGAGGCCGGTCATGAGCACCGACGCCGATGTGCATGCCTCCCAGCCGCCCGCGTCCGACGGGCTCGTCATGGGCAAGGACGGTATGGCCGCGCTCGTGGACGTCCTGATCCGGCGCGGCTTCACCGTGGTCGGACCCACCGCCCGGGACGGCGCCATCGTGCTGGCGGAGCTGCGGTCGGCCGACGAGTTGCCGTACGGGTGGGGAGTGGAGCTGGAGGCCGGGCGGTACCGGCTGCGGAAACGGCCGGACGGCGCCGCCTTCGCGAACGCGGCGGGTCCCCAGTCGTGGAAGTCCTTCCTGCACCCGGCACGGGTGCGGGAGTGGAGCGCCGACCGGGTGGAGGGGGAGCTGGTCTTCACAGCCGACCAGGCCACGCCGCCTCGGTACGCGTTCCTCGGTGTGCGCCCCTGCGATCTGAGGGCCATCGCCATCCAGGACCGCGTACTGACCGGTGGGGCGTACCGCGATCCCGGCTACGAGGGGCGGCGTTCCGGGGCACTGCTGATCGTGGTCGAGTGCACGGAGCCCGGCGCCACGTGCTTCTGCGTCTCGATGGGCACCGGACCCGCTGCTGGTCCCGGCTACGACCTGGTGATGACGGAAGTGGTCGACGAGGACGGGCACCGCTTCTGGATGCGCAGCGGCAGCGAGGAAGGCGCGGAGATCCTGGCCGAACTGCCCGCTCGTCCGGCCGACCCCGAAACCCAAGAGATGGCTCGCGCGGGCGTCACGGCCGCCGCGGACCGCATGGGCCGGACCATGCCCGAGGCAGACCTGCGGGAGCTGATGGCCGGAACCCTCGACGCTCCCCGCTGGGACGACGTCGCAGGTCGGTGCCTGACGTGCGGTAACTGCACCATGGTGTGCCCCACCTGCTTCTGCACCACCACCGAGGACGTCACCGACCTCACCGGCGACCACGCGGAGCGGTGGCGGCTGTGGGACTCCTGCTTCGACCTGGACTTCTCCCAGCTGCACGGCGGTCCGGTCCGCGCCTCCTCGCGCAGCCGCTACCGGCAGTGGATGACCCACAAACTCGGCACCTGGTACGACCAGTTCGGCTCGTCCGGCTGTGTGGGTTGCGGGCGTTGCATCGTGTGGTGCCCCGTCGGCATCGACATCACCGAGGAAGCGGCCGCCCTGCACGACTGGACACAGTCCGGAACGTCGGCATCGGCGCCGGAGCCACCATGAGCACCGTGACGCCCCCGCTGCCGTACCGGGTCGCCGGCACCTGGGACGAGACCGGCGACACCCGGTCGATCGAGTTGGTACCGGCCGGACGGAAACTCCCGCCTTTCGCACCAGGGCAGTTCGCGATGATCTACGGGTTCGGGGTCGGTGAGGCGCCTATCTCTGCCAGCGCCCTGCAGGGCCGCCATGGAGGGCTCGTACACACCGTGCGTGCGGTGGGTGCGGTCTCCGCCGCTCTCTGCCGACTGCGCCCGGGTGACAGCGTCGGGCTCAGCGGGCCGTACGGCACCGGCTGGGACCTCGAAGCGGCGGTCGGCCACGATGTTCTGATCGTCGCCGGCGGCATCGGTCTGGCACCGTTGCGGCCGGTTGTCCACGCCGTCCTGGACCGGCAGGCGGCGTACGGCCCGCTCGCGGTCCTCGTCGGCGCCCGTACCCCTGCCGATCTGGTCTACCGCGACGAGATCGAGAGCTGGCGGGGCCAGGCCCGGGTGGAGGTGACCGTCGACCGGCCCGCCCCGGGCTGGCAGGGCGCGGTGGGCGTGGTCACCACGCTCCTGGACCGCCTCGAACTGCGCCCGGAACGGACCTGCGCGTTGGTGTGCGGGCCTGAGGTGATGATGCGTCACACCGCTCGCGACCTCGTGGCCCGGGGCCTGGCCCCGCACCGCATTCAGGTGTCCCTGGAACGCAACATGCACTGCGCCACCGGCCATTGCGGCCACTGCCAGCTCGGTCCGCTCCTGCTGTGCCGCGACGGGCCGGTCGTCGGCTACGACCGCGTGGCGCCCCTGCTCCTTGTGAGGGAGTTGTGACATGGCCACCGAACCTGGGCAGGCTCGCGACCCGCGGCCGACGCTCGCCGTGTGGAAGTTCGCCTCCTGCGACGGCTGCCAGCTGACCCTGCTGGACTGCGAGGACGAACTCCTCGGCCTCACCGAGCGCGTACGGATCGACCACTTCCTGGAGATGACCCCGGCTGAGGGCGCCGACCGGGAGCGTGCGCGGCTGGAGGGTCGGGGACCGTACGACCTCTCCCTGGTCGAAGGGTCGATCACCACCGCCGAGGACGCCGAGCGGATCCAGCACGTCCGCCGCATCTCCCGGTACCTGGTGACCATCGGGGCCTGCGCCACCGCGGGCGGCATCCAGGCACTGCGCAACTTCGCCGACGTCGACGACTTCCTCGCCGCCGTCTACGCCCGGCCGGAGTACATCGCCACGCTGGAGACCTCGACACCGATCTCGGCCCACGTGCCGGTCGACTTCGAGCTGCGCGGATGCCCCATCGACCGTCGCCAGCTCCTCGAGGTCATCACCGCCTACCTGGCCGGCCGCAGGCCCCAGATCTCCAACCACAGCGTCTGCTTCGAGTGCAAGAGGCGCGGCACCACCTGCATCACCGTGGCCCACGGTACCCCCTGTCTGGGCCCGGTCACGCACGCGGGGTGCGGTGCCATCTGCCCCGCCTACGGACGCGGCTGCTACGGCTGCTTCGGACCGTCGAGCAAACCCAACCTGCGCTCCATGATCGCCCAGTTGCGCCACGACGGGATGAGCGAGCGGGACGTCCAGCGTGTCTTCCGCACCTTCAACGCCGCGTCGCCGGAATATGCCCCCGTACCCGACCTCGCGGCCGAGGAGCGACAGGGCCCTCCGGCCTGACGGACCCCCGCCCGGAAAGGCTCGCATGAACCATCGCGGAACCCGCGTCCTGCGGCTGGACGCGCTGGCCAGGGTGGAAGGCGAGGCTGCCCTCCACCTGCGCGTCGAGGGTGACACGGTCGCCGAGACGCGGCTGCGCATCTACGAACCCCCACGCTTCTTCGAGGCCTTCCTGACCGGCCGGGGCCACACCGAACCCCCTGACATCACCGCCCGCATCTGCGGCATCTGCCCGGTCGCCTACCAGATGAGCGCCTGCCAGGCGATCGAGAACGCCAGCGGCATCACGGTCGACGGCCCCCTCGCGGAACTGCGCCGCCTGCTGTACTGCGGCGAGTGGATCGAGAGCCACACCCTGCACATCTACCTGTTGCACGCCCCGGACTTCCTGGGGCGTGCCGACGTCGTGGAACTCGCCCGCGACCAACGAGCCGCCGTCGAGCGCGGCCTGAGGCTCAAGCAGGCCGGCAACGCGATCGTCGAACAGCTCGGCGGCCGCCCCATCCACCCGGTCAACGTCCGGATCGGCGGCTTCTACCGGACGCCGACGCCGGACGAGCTGCGCCCTCTGGCGGAACGGCTGCGGCAAGCCCGGGACGACGCGCTGGAGACCGTCCGTTGGGTGGCGGCGTTCGACTTCCCCGACGCGGTGTGCGACCACGACCTGTTCGCGCTGCGCGACCCCGGCCGGTACGCCGTCGACACCGGGACACCGGCGGTCATGGCCGTTGCCGACAACGGCCGGGCGCCGCACTCGATCCCCCTGTCCGACTTCGAACAGCACGTCCGGGAAGGGCAGGTACCCCACTCCACCGCCCTGACGGCCACGCTCGACGGCCGCCGCTACCTCACCGGCCCGCTGGCCCGCTACGCGATCAACGGTCAGTGGCTGCATCCCGTGGCCGCCGAGGCGGCGGGGGAAGCCGGTCTCGGTGATCCCGCGGCCGGCGCTATCTGCGACAACCCCTTCCGAAGCATCGTCGTACGGGCCATCGAAGTGGTGCAGGCCGTAGAGGAGGCCTTGCGGATCATCGACGGATACGAACCACCTCCCCGGCCGGCCGTCGAGGTCCCGCCCCGCCGGGGCGTGGGCGCCGGGGCCACCGAGGCGCCCCGGGGTCTGCTGTACCACCGCTACGCGCTCACGGAGGACGGCACGCTCACCGAGGCCCGCATCATCCCGCCGACGGCCCAGAACCAGACGGCCATCGAGGAGGACGTGCGCAGAGCTGTCCAGGCTCGCCTCGACGGGCCCGGGCCTGCCGCCGACGACGAGGAACTGACTCGTCTCTGCGAACGGGCCATCCGCAACCATGATCCCTGCATCTCCTGCGCCGCCCACTTCCTCGACGTCACCGTGGAACGCGCATGAGCCGGCGGGTCGTGGTGATCGGCGTGGGCAATCCCCTGCGCGGTGACGATGGTGTCGGCCCGGCAGCCGTGGAGGCCTTGCGGGGCCGGGTTCCCGACGGAACCGTCCTGGCGGTCAGCGACGGTGAACCTGCCCGGATGCTCGACCTGTGGCGCGGCGCTGACACGGTGGTCGTGGTGGAAGCGCTCCGCGCTCGGCCGAGCCGGCCAGGGGAGCTGCACACCCTCACGGCGGCGGACGCGGCCACCCGAACAGCGGGTACGGCGAGTACGCATGCGCTCGGCCTCGGGGAGTGCCTCGCCCTGGCGGAGGCCCTCGACCAGCTGCCGCCGAGTCTCGTGGTGCACGCCATGGAGGTGGCCGACGTCGAACTCGGCGCGCGCCTGAGCGAAGCGGTGCGGTCGGCGCTCCCGGGATTGGCCGACCGGGTCGCTGCCTCCGTGCGGCAGGCGTACGAGCGAAACCACGAGCGGTAGCGGGGCCGAAAGTCCCCCGGCACGGGTCGAACCGCCCTCGCGACCTGTGACACGGGGATGCGACGGTGAAGGTCACCCCCCACGTGCCGTACGCCAGGCACCCAGGAAAGGCGGTGGGGACGATGACACTCCCTCTGGTGGTGGGCGTCGACGGATCGGACTCGTGTCTGACGGCGGTCGACTGGGCCGTGGACGAGGCCGTGCGCCACGGTGCTCCGATGAGGCTCGTGTACGCCTCCCTATGGGAGCGCTATGAGGCCGGCCTTCCCTCGGTGGGCCCGGGGCGCCCTTCCGAGCAGGTGCTGGCCGAGCACATCGTGGCTTCGGCGGCCGATCGCGCCGAACGCCGCAACCCGGATGTCAAGGTCACCGCTGACATCATCCCGGAGGACCCGGTGGCCGCTCTCGTTCACGAGGGTGGCCAGGCCTTCACGCTGGTGACGGGGTCGCGTGGCCGGGGCGAGGTCAAGGGACTGCTTCTCGGGTCGGTCGGCCTGGCCGTGTCGGCTCGGGCGCACTGCCCGGTGATCGTCGTCCGGGGCGATCCGGCGGGGCTCGCGGGCACGCATGAGCGGATCCTGCTGGGCATCGGTGACGCCGACGACACGAGTACCGAGGCCGTGCGGTACGCCTTCCGGGAGGCCGAAGTGCGCGGCTGTGTCCTGGACGTGGTCCATGCCTGGCGCAGGCCCGCCTTCGACAGGAACGGCAACCGGATACGTACAGAAGGGTCGGCGGACACGCACGAGGACCGTGCCTCTGCTGTCGTCGACGCTCGGCTCAAGGCCGCGATCGCCGAGTATCCGCATGTCCGGACGCGCTCGGCGACGCCGGAGGGACCGGCCGCCAAGATCCTCGTGGACCGGTCGGCCGCTGCCGACCTGGTGATCGTCGGGGCACGGCGCCGAACGAGTGCCTTCGGATTCCAGCTCGGCCGCGTGAGCCATGCACTCCTGCATCATGCCCAGTGCCCGGTCGCGGTCGTGCCCGAACGGCAGTGAAGGGTCGAGGCATCGGCACACGATGGAGAGCGAGGCACGGACGACGCCGCGCTCTCAGCCGAAGAGGCTCCGAATCCTGATGGTCTCGACGCGTCCACGTGCCGTCGGGCAGCAGCATCCGATCGCCTTCCGCGCTGCGAGCAATCGAGCAGACGGTGCCGATGGCCGGGCGAGTGGCTCGCCGCCGAGCGCTCCTGGCAGAAGTCGCCGGAGCACCGCAAGAGACGCGCTCGGCCTGCGGAATGGCTTGGGTGCGATGGCTCATCGGCCCCTCCCGAGACGGTCGACACCCAGCGTCGATCCCCTGGGCACCGTGGCCCGACGACTCCAGGGCGGAGGCCGTGCCATGCGGACACCCCGGACTCCTGGTGAGTCCTCGCGCGGGCCCGGGGCTCGAAGCCCATTGGAACGGCCGGTGGACCGGTGGGAGCGCAGGCTGCCCGTCATCCTGACAGTCGTCGCCGTCGCGGTGCTGCCGTTGCCG
Organism: Streptomyces sp. NPDC050743; assembly: GCF_044456925.1. Lineage (NCBI taxonomy): Bacteria > Bacillati > Actinomycetota > Actinomycetes > Kitasatosporales > Streptomycetaceae > Streptomyces > Streptomyces sp. NPDC050743. Next base: position 20,541 of record NZ_JBITGJ010000061.1, on the reverse strand, counting down.
GACAGGCTGTGTCCGGCCACTACACGCAGATGCGGCAGGTTCGGTCAGCCCGACTACATCTGCGAGGCGGCGGCGGTCGATGCTGCGGTCGACGGGCCGCCGGACGCGGTAGGCGGCAGCCGGACCAGCGAGAGCCGTCGCAAAGCCCACCGCCACACAGGCGGCCACCGCGAAGTCCCGGTTCTCGGGCGGGATGGCGATGAGCCCGCGGGCGTCGAGCCATACCGTCTCCGTGGCTCCCCGGTGAAGCCATGCCCTGACCGGCGCGGTGCCCGTTCGGCTGCCGTCCCAGTCGCTCCAGCGCACCAGCGCCTGGAAACCCGGCTGCGCCCCGCGGCGGTCTCCGGACGACCACGCGTCCGTCAGCAGCCGCGCCGCAACAGGCTACGGGCGCTGACGGCACCGTCGCTCCCATCGCCCGTCATGCCGCCGGATGCTCATCTCTGGCGGTGCGGCGAGGAGGCCCGCAGCGTGGAGAGCAGAGGTGCACCGGCCCGGCGGGCACAGACGAAGGAGAGGTGGGACGCATGGACAAGGATGCCTCCGAGCGCCGGGTGGTGGTCGGTGTCGACGGGTCACAGTCCTCGTACGAGGCCCTGCGCTGGGCAGTGCGCTATGCCAGCCTGGTCGGCGGCACCGTGGACGCGGTCGCGGTGTGGGAGCTGCCGGGCCTGTACGGCTGGTCGGGGCCCGCTGTGGACATGGACGTCGACGAAGACGAGACCCGGCAGAAGATGAGTCAGGAGCTGGCCGACGTGCTCGGCGCGGACGCCGCGAGCTCGGTGCGGACCCATGTGGTGCACGGCAACCCTGCGGATGTTCTGCTGCGGGCCGCCGAAGGTGCCGAGCTCCTGGTCGTCGGCAGCCGGGGCAGGGGCGGGTTCGCCCGCGCCCTGCTCGGCTCCGTCAGCCAGCATGTGTCGCAGCATGCGAGCTGCCCAGTCGTGATCGTGCGCTGCCAGAAGCAGTGACGCGAAGCCGGTCCCGTGCCGGGGCAGCTCACTGGAAGGCCGCGTGGATCTCCTGTTCGGTCGCCTCGTGCGACACGAGCAGCAACTCGTCGCCGGGGAGCAGCCGCACGTCGGGACCCGGGACAGTGGGTTGTCCGCCCCGTACGACGGTGGCGACCACGGTGCCGGCGGGCAGGGAGACCTCGCCCAGCGTGTGACCGGCGGCCCGGGACCGTTCGGTGATCGCGGTCTCGATGACCTCGACACCGGCCTTGCTCAGCCGCAGCAGTGCCACCGTGTCCGTGGCTCCAGTGGCTTCCTCGATGAGGGAGATCAGCGGGGTAGCGGCGGGCACCGCCGCGTCCACGCCCCACCGCTGGTCGAAGAGCCAGGCGTTCTCCGCCTCGTTGACGCGCGCGGCAACCCGGCCCACCCCGAACTGCCGCTTCGCCAGCAGGCTGATGACCAGGTTGTCCTCGTCGCGGCCGGTGACCGCGATGACGAGGTCGCAGGCCAGCGCGCCCGCGCTCTCCAACAGGCCCGGCTCGCAGGCGTCCCCCGCCACGAGGCGCACGTGCGGCAGGCCTCCGAGTTCCGCCACGCGCTCGTCGTCGTACTCGACGAGGGTGACGTCGTTACGGGCGGCGGACAGCACCTGGGCGATCTGGGTGCCGAGTCGGCCCGCGCCCGCGATCAGGACCTTCACGTTCCCAGCTCCTTGTCGAGAAAGCCGCTCAGCCGGCCCAGCGCCGTTGCGGCGACACCGAAGGTGACGAGGTCGCCGGGCTCGGCCAGGACACCGCGTGCGGGGAGCAGCGACCGGCCGCCACGGGTGATCTCCACGACCCGGATCTCGCCGTCGACGTCGAACTCCGTGACCTGTCGTCCGGTGAGATAGGACGGCAGCTGGGAGCGGACGAGGAGCGTCTCGCCGTTGCCGAAGGAGACTTCGGGTGTGAGGTGCCGGTGCAGCAGCATCTGGTGGATGCGGCCCACAGCCCAGCGGACGCTGGAGATGGTCGGGATTCCCAGGTCCCGGTAGATGTCCGCGCGGCGTGGATCGTGGATGCGGGCGAGGACTATCGGGACCCGGTACGTCTCCTTGGCGGTGCGCGCGCTGACGATGTTGCTGTTGTCCCCGGAGGTGACGGCGACGAACGCGTCCGCATGGGCGATGCCGGCCGATTCCAGCGCGGACCGGCTGAAGCCGTTTCCGACGTGGAAGGCGCCGGGGAAGCCCGGTGACAACCTCTGCCGCGCTTTGGGCTGGCGGTCGATGAGGCGGACGTCATGGCCCTCGGTGACGAGTTGCGTGGCCAGGGTGGCCCCGAGCCGACCGCAGCCCGCGATGATCACTCTCATGGCCTTCCTCCCGTCGGGGATGCTCTCCGGCGCCGCAGCGTCCACTTGCGGAGTTCCTCGGCCGCCAGCAGCAGAGCTCCGAACGCCACCAGGACCGCCCAGTCGGCTGGGGTCAGCGGCGCGGTGTTGAAGACGGCCTGGAGCGGTGGCGCGTAGCTGATGGCGGCCATCAGCCCGATGCCGAAGCAGCCGGCGGCCAGCAGCCACGGATTGCTCAGCAGACCGGCTCGGAAGACGCTCTGCCGGTCGGTGCGCACGGCGAGGGCGTTGAAGAACTGGCTGACGACGATGCCGGCCTGGACCATCGTGATCGCCTCGCGGTAGACGGGATTGTCGTTGGTGAAGTCCGCGTAGGGGATGCCGGAGGCGTGGATGTGCCAGAAGAACACGGCGCACACGCCGAGGGCCTGGATACCGCCCAGGAAGAGGATGCGGCCCATGACGGCGGCCGAGAAGAGCCGCTCCTGTCGGGGCCTCGGCGGGCTGTTCATGACGTCGGGTTCCATCGGTTCCGCGCCGAGCGCGAGGGCGGGCAGCACGTCGGAGCCGAGGTCGATGGCGAGGATCTGTACGGCCGTGATCGGCACCAGCGGGAACCCGGCGAAGGTCGCCGCGAGGATCGGCATGAGTTCGGCGATGTTGTGGCTGAAGAGGTAGATCAGGAACTTGCGGATGTTGCGGTAGACCGAGCGGCCCAGTCCCACCGCGGTGGTGATGGAGGCGAAGGAGTCGTCGAGCAGCACCATCACGGCGGCCTCGCGGGCGACGTCGGTGCCGGAGGCGCCCATGGCGACGCCGATGTCGGCGTGCTTGAGGGCCGGGGCGTCGTTGGCCCCGTCGCCGGTGACGGCTACGACCTCTCCGCGCCGCTGCAGCGCGGTGACCACCCGCATCTTGTGCTCGGGGCTGACGCGGCACAGCAACAGTTCGGTGGAGCCGGTCAGCAGGTCGTCCAGCCCGTTGTCGTCCATCGTGTCCAGCTGGGTGCCGGTTGCCACGGCCGGAGCCGCCTCGCGCACGATGCCGACGCGACGGGCGACCGCCTCCGCGGTCAGCGGATGGTCACCGGTGACCATGACGATGCGGATCCCGGCCCGCCGGCACGAGTCCACCGCGTCCCGTACCTCCGGCCGGGGCGGGTCGTACATCCCGGCGAGCCCCAGCAGGGTCAGCTCCGACTCGACATCCGCGATCGGCGGCCGAGGCCCGGAGACCTGACGTCGGGCGACCGCCAGCACGCGCAGGCCCTGCCCGGCCATGCCGTCCGCCGCTGCGATCACACGGCTGCGATCGGCGTCCGTCAGCGGCGTCTTCCCGTCACCGTGGTCGAGGGCGTCGCAGCGGGTGAGCAGTTCGAGGGGGGCGCCTTTGGTACATGCGAAATACGTCCCGTCGCTGTCGCGATGGACGGTGCTCATCAGTTTCCGCGCCGAGTCGAAGGGATACTCCGCCACCCGGGGTGCCCGCATCTCCTCCTTGGCGGGGTCCAGACCGGCCTTCATGGCCGCCACCAGCAGCGCACCCTCGGTCGTGTCTCCCAGCACCCGCCACGCGTCCCGCCCGGCGGGCCGCACCACTCGGGCGTTGCTGCACAGAGCCGCCGCCCGCAGCAGTTCCCGTACGGGCAGGGCGTCGGTGATCTCACCGACCGGCGCGTACCCCACTCCCGCCACGGCGTGCGACACCCCATCCGCCCACAGCTGCACGACGGTCATCTCCGCCTGCGTGAGAGTGCCCGTCTTGTCGGTACAGATCACGCTGGTCGAACCCAGCGCCTCCACGGCGAGCAACTGCTTGACCAGTGCGTGCCGACGGGCCATGCGACGCACACCGATCGCCAGCGACACGGAGAGCGTGGCCGGCAGCCCCTCGGGCACGAGAGCGACCATCACACCCAGCGAGAAGACGAACGTGTCGACGAACGGCTGCCCGCTGGGCACGCGCACCGCGAACAGGGCGGCGCCGGTTGCGAGTGCCACGCCCGCGACCCGGCGGGCCATGACGGCGACCTGCCGCTGCAGTGGGGTCTGCTGCCTGGGGGCGGCGGCGGTGAGCCGGAAGATCCTCCCGAACTCGGTGGCCGTGCCGGTGGCGAACACGACGGCCTTGCCGGTGCCGGCGACCAGGTCGGTGCCCATGAAGACGCAGTTGCGTGCCTCCAGCGGCGGCCCCGGCGGCACGGGTTCCGCGATGCGTGTGACGGGATCGCTCTCACCGGTGAGCGCGGCGTTGTTGACGGCCGCTTCCTGAGCCTCGACCAGCCGGCAGTCGGCTGGCACCGCGTCCCCGGCCTCCAGGACCACCACATCGCCCGGCACCAGATCCCGCGCGGACAGCTCCCGCCGTTCCCCGTCCCGCAGTACCCGGCAGGTGTGCGGCACCATCGCCTGCAAGGACTCCGCGGTGCGCTCGGCGGAGTACTCCTGTGCGAAACCGATGCCGGCGTTCAGCAGCACCACACCGAGAATGGCCAGGGCCAGTTGCAGGGTGGCGGGGTCCCGGGGCTGTCCGAGCCAGTAGGCGAGGAACGTGATCGCCGAGGAGACCAGCAGGACGACCGCGAAGAGGTCGGTGAACTGGGCGAGCAGCCGACGCCATACCTGGCCGTGACTTGCTTCAGGCAGCTCGTTGGGACCGTAGCGGTCCCGTCGCGCGGTGGTCTCGGCTGGCGTCAGACCGCGCGGGGAGCTTCCCAGGGCGGCGAAGACCGCGGGAACCGGCAGGGAGGGGATCGACGGCACAGGGGTGCTCGGCCGGTCCGTGGGTGGCGCCTGTGCCGCGGTCTCGCCGCCCGCCGCCGGATCGTCCTCGTGGAGCGCGGTCGTGCCCTGCCGGGCCTGTTCAGGGTTCATCCGGGGCTCCGGCCTCCTGGGGCGGTCCCGGAGGCTCCTGCAGGACGCTCCAGGCCACCGGCCCCAGCAGGTCGGCGAACCGCCGGAACAGGTCGAGGAACAGGTCGTCGATCGTCAGCACCCCCACCACCCGGCCCGCGTCCAGGACCGGAAGCCGGCGGACCCCCGTGCGACGGAACGCGCGATAGGCAGCCCCTACATCCTCGACGGCCTCGACCGTGACGACGCGGGCCGACATCACCGCGTCCACCCGTGCCCTCGCGTCCAGGCCGCCGCCCATGCCACGAACGGCGAGGTCGCGGTCGGTGACGATGCCGTGCAGTGCTCCGTCCTCGACCACCAGCACAGACCCGACGGCGCTCTCGGCCATCTGCCGGGCCACCTCGACCAGGGTGACGTTCGGCGCCACGCACACCGGAGGAGCCGTCATCACCTCGGAGACGTTCATGCGTTCCTCCTCGCTGTCCCATGGCTCGCAGGGGCCGGTTCAGAGAACGTCGAGCAGATCGGCCACAGCCCGCCGTGGGCTCGCGGGGCCTTCGGGGCCGTGACCGAGCCGGATGACCATATGGACATGAGCCATCGCAGAGACCGGGTCGCGGACGGCCCACCGGATCTCGGGCCACTCCAGGGGCTGGGAAGTGACCGAGGCGACCAGCCCGTCCATCGTCGCCTGGAGCAGGACCCGCTCCAGAGCCTGACCGGCCGACAGCCAGTCCGCGGGCCTGTCGTGGGTTGTGCCCAGCAGGGCGATGTTCGGTTCCCTCTCGAAGGGCGCCCAGCCGCGTTCAGGCAGCGGACGACCGGCGGCGAAGTCACGCACGGGGACCGAGGTGTGGCGCTGCCGAGGACCGAAAGCCTCGGCCGCGATGCCGTCAGCGGCCCCGGCATTGCCGGAAGAGCCGGTGTGGGCCCAGCGCGCCGTCTCCTCACGCACGTCCGGCGCGAGCGCCTCCCTGCCCTCGGCGTCCCGCACCAGCTCCAGGATCGACTGCACGTGCCACGCGCCCGGGAACAGCAGCTGTGCGCCCTCGGCGAGCGCAGCTTGTTGCAACGTCTCCTGCACGGCGAGGGGGAGCGTCTCCTCGCGGAAGGGGAAGCGGCTGGAGTGACGGCGATGGATCGCAGGACTCAGCCGGGCGAGCGCCCCGTCGGGGGTTCCCGTGCCGCACAGATGCGCCTCGGCGAGGAATTCCGGGCAGGCCCGGTCCGGTAGCAACCGGACGACCGGCGCGAGCCCGGCTGCCGCAGCGGCCACGCGCAGGTTGAGCAGGGCGGCGCCGCACCCCACGTGCAGGCCGCGGTTCTCGGGGTCGGTGCGCGGCAGTGCCCGCCCCAGGTCCGCGTACAGCCGCAGGACACCGAGGTCCCGCAGGTAGCGGAAGGTCCAGGGCTGGGCGTTGTGCAGCGAGGGCGCCGCCGCGGCGTCCGCCACGAGCCCGGCGACAGTGTCCACGTCGAGAGGTTGTGCAGTCACGGCGGCTTCCCTTCGTGCCAGTCTGCCGGTTCACTCGCGGGTCGGTACGGCGATGACAGGGCAGCGGGCGTGGTTCAGCACGCCTTGGCTGACCGAGCCCAGCAGCATGCCGGTGAAGCCTCCACGGCCCCGGGTCCCCACCACCAGGCCCAACGCATGCGCCGAGGCGTCGGTGAGCACCTGGACGGGATGCCCGACGAGCACTTCGTGGTGCAGGTCCACCTCGGGATAGCGGGCCTGGCGTCCCGCCACGATCTCGGAGAGGAGCCGTCGGCACTCCTGCTGCGGCTGGTGCTCGTCGAAGACCCTCAGCGGTCCGGGCTCCCAGACGAGCAGGGCCCGCAGCCGGGCGCCGCGCAGGGCCGCCTCCTCGAACGCCACGTCGACCGCGGCGGCGGAGTGCTCGCTGCCGTCCACACCGACGACGAAGTAGGCCGGCTCCTCGGTGACGTGTTCCGGCTCGGGGACGACCACCAGGGGACAGTGCGTACGGGCCATGACCGGCAGGGCGACCGACGCGGAGCCGAACACCTCCTGCTTCCGGCTCAGGTGCCGCGATCCCAGCACGACGGCGGTGGCGTCGCGGCTCTGCTCGCGCAGTACCCACACCGGGTCGCCCTCCGCGAGCAGTGCGTCGACCTGGAGCTGCGGGTGCCGGGCCGCGACGAAGTCCACGGCCTGCCCCAGCACCTGCTGGCCGGCCTTGTGCAGAGCCTCGTTCCATTCCTCCCAGGACGGCGGGACTTCCTGCCTCCGGTAGCCCCGAGTGGGCACGCCCTCCACATGGACCGCGCGCAACGGCACCCGACGGCGGGCGGCCTCGTCCGCCGCCCAGGCCAGTGCCATCCGGTGGACGGGATCGGGATCGACACCCACCACGATTGGTCGGCCGTCACCGGGCCCGGACATGCCCGCCCCCGCTCACCAAGTGCCGGACGTACGCATCAGGACCCGGGAAATACAGGGTCACTCGTCCGTCCTCGGCCCACCGCACGTCGTAGGGCGGGCTGCCGTCCTGATGGTGGAGGCTGACGATCTCGCCGTCTCGCGCGACGACCCCGGCCGTGGTCCCACGTATGACGATCTCGTCGCCCACGCGGGCGCGCATGGAGGTGCCGGTTGCCTCTGGGCCGGCGTGCGTGACGGCATGCGCGTTCTTCGCTGGTGCGGGAGCGGACATCGCCCTCGCCTCCTTCTTTGCGGTGGCGCGGAAGGATGCCGCCGCCACTTCCATGGAAGGCGTTGGCAGCGCCTGCCTGCCAGGGGCCATTGGTCCCCACCGGAGGCCTGCCGACCCCTCCGCCGTCACGTGGCAGGTCAGTGTCCGGAGACCGAGAGCGCGGCGGAATGGGGGCCGGCCATGTCCGACGGCATGGTGCGGTGCTCCGGGCTACGGCGGACTTCGATGTCGGCTCGTACCGAGGCCGTCAGATGGTCGAGTGCCTCGGACCGCACCGGCCGGACCGGCTCGGGATTCACGATCCGGCGCGCTGAGTCGGGCAGACCGGCCAGGTCCTCGCGGAACCGCTTGCGTGCGTCCAGCCAGTGGTCCAGTGCCCCCGTTCGCCGCCCACGCCGCATGACCGTGCGCAGCAGCGGCTGTGCGGAGTCCGGTGGTTCCTCGGCCGCCAGGGCGATGACGTCCGGCCTTCCGGGCCGACGGAAGACCTGCTTGCGGCCCGGGGCCGTGACCTTCGCCGAGGACAGCTTCATCACGGGCCTGCCGTCGTACTCGACGAGCTTGTAAGCGGCGTCGAGGTACGGGGCGTCCGCGGCGACGCCCACCTTGGTGCCCACGGCGTACACATCAATGGGGGCTCCATCGCGTATGAGCCGGTCCACCCCGTACTCGTCGAGTCCGCCGCTGGCAACGATCTGTACGTCGGTGAGCCCGGCGGCGTCGAGCAGGGCGCGCGACCGCCGCGAGAGTGCGTGGAGGTCGCCGCTGTCCAGGCGGATCGCGCAACCGGGCCCGAGTCCCAGCGCGGTCAGGACCCGGGCGGCGACACGCACGCCCTCCTCCGTGTCGTAGGTGTCGACGAGGAAGGTGACCGGGCCGGGGTGGCAGCGCGCGAACGCGCGGAACGCCTCCTCCTCACCGGGGAACGCCTCGATGTAGGAGTGGGCCATGGTGCCCGAGGCCGGAATGTCCAGGGAGGTGGCGGCGGCGACGTTGCTGGTGCCGGCGAAGCCCACCATGGCGCCCAGTCGGGCGGCCTGCAGCCCCGCCCAGGGGCCGTGCGTGCGGCGCAGTGAGAAGTCCACGACCGCCCTGCCGGCCGCGGCCAGGACGCAGCGTGCCGCCTTGGACGCCACCGCCGTCTGGTGGCAGAGCTGGTTCAGGAGGTACGTCTCGACGAGCTGGGCCTGGGGGAGTGGTGCGGTCACTTCCAGCAGGGGCTCACCGGCGAAGACCACATGGCCCTCCGGGATCGCGCGCACTTCGCCCTCGAAAGAGAGCCCGAGGAGCGGTTCGAGGTCCGGGACAGGCCGGTGCAGGGCGTTAGCGAACCTCTCGACATCGTCCCTCTCCACGCGGAAGCGGGCCAGAAAGTCCAGGGCGGACTCCAGACCAGCGGCCACGAGAAAGCCCCGGCCGGGCGGGAGGTCGCGGACGAAGAGGCTGAAGGTGGCCGGCGCCCGCATGACCTCCCGGAGGTAGGACATGGCCATGGTCACCTCGTAGAGGTCGGTGGTGGTGACGTCGGACATGGTGATCGCCGCCGAGTGTCGAGGTTCCCTGATCCCAGTCTGATCGCGACCGTGTAGGAGGAAAGGGACTTCAGGGTCCCGCGCATGGGCTCTTCGGCCCAGGCGTCAAGGGACCGGACGCGGTGCGATGGGCGCCAGCTTGATCCCGCGCGAACCGGTCCACGCCACCAGAGACGATCCATCATCGGTCCGCGCGGGTGGCGGCCCAGCGGCGTCGTACCGCTTCTTCGTGTTCCGCCTCTTCCAACGCCAGCTCCACAGCGTCCAGTTCGGCCCGCAGGCGCGGGATCCAGTGTCTGCGGAGGGCACGGACTCGCTGCCGTGTCCGTTCGGCCTCGGCGGCCAGCAGGTCGGCGGCTGTCTGATGGGCGGCGAGTTCCGCCGCCGCGCGGACCGCGGCGCGGTAAGCCGTTTCGGCGTGGGCGAGCGCCGTGTTGGAGGGAGTCGGCTCCGCCGGGGAGCGTACGGGCGCCGCGCACTCCACTGCCGCCGGGTGGCGTACGCCCATCAGCGCGGCCCACCGGATGTCGACGCGGGCCCGGTCTGCGGGCGCCGCCTCGGCCAGCGCGCGTTCGCCTCCGAGCAGCACCCCGCGCAGCAGCCAGGTTTCCGCGTCGGCCAGCTTCTCCTCCCACACCCGGCGCGCGTCCTCAGCAGCCCGGCGTGCCGTGTGCTCGCGGTCCAGCAGGAGCCGGAGTTTGCGTTCGAGCAGGTCCGCTCCGCGCAGCGCCGTGGCGAGACCGCGACGCAGCCGTAGGCGCCCGGCCCGCCCTGCCGCGACGCGGCGTCCCCGCGGATTCATCGCCGTTCCTCGTGCTGCGGTGGAGCGTGGGTGTCGATCAGGTCGGCCGGGAGCATGCCGAGTTGGCTGCGCGGCAGGGTCAGTAGCACCTCCCAGGCCCGATCCAGGGAATCGTCCAACGGCCGGTCCTCGTCGGTGCCCTGCGCGAGAAAGCGATCCCGGAAGGCGTCCTGGAGGTCCAGGTAGCGCAGATCGGTCGGACTGAGCGCGGCACGGCCGATCAGGTCGGCGAGTTCCGCGACCTGCCGGGACCGGGCCAGCGCTGCTATCAGCTGTGCGGCGACCGCCGGATGATCGGCACGGGTGCGTCCCGCCCCGGTTCCCTTGCGCATCAGACGCGACAGCGAGGCCAGCGGATCGACGGGCGGGTAGGTGCCGGCCGCCTGGACGTCGGCGGACAGCACGATCTGTCCTTCGGTGATGTAACCGGTGAGGTCGGGAACGGGGTGGGTGATGTCGCCGGCGGGCATGGTGAGCACCGGCAGGATGGTGACGGACCCTGGGCGGCCCCTGATTCTGCCACAGCGTTCGTAGAGGGAGGCCAGGTCGCTGTAGAGGTAGCCGGGGTAGGCACGCCGTGCCGGTATCTCGCCACGTGCGGCGGACACCTCGCGCAGTGCCTCCGAGTAGGCCGTCATGTCCGTCATCACCACCAGAACGTGGCGGCCCTGGGTGAACGCCAGGTGTTCGGCGACGCTCAGGGCGAGTCGCGGAGTGAGCAGCCGCTCGATCACCGGGTCGTCGGCGGTGTTGAGGAACAGGACGAGTTCCCGTGCCGCGGAACGCGCGGCCAGCCCGTCACGGACGAACGCCGTGTCGGCGTGGGTGAGCCCCATCCCGGCGAATACGACGGCGAACGGCTCACCCCCACAGGTCGCCTGGGCCGCTATCTGCACGGCCAGTTCCAGGTGCGGCAGCCCGGCGGCCGAGAACACCGGCAGCTTCTGTCCCCGCACCAGCGTGGTCAGCACGTCCACCGCGCCCACCCCGGTGAGCACCGGTTCGTTCGGCGGTTCCCGGCGCACCGGGTTGATCGGCGCGCCGCTGACCGCCTTGTACGACCCGCCCAGCACCGGCGGTCCACCGTCGGCCGGTTCGCCGCGCCCGTTGCACACCCGCCCCAGCCACCCGGCACCGACCGGGATCCGCATCGGCGACCCCGAGAAGGCGACACGGGTGCCGGTGCGGTTCATGCCGGACGTGTCCTCCAGAACCTGGATCACCGCGAGGTCGCGGTCCACCTCCAGGACCAGCCCGTGTCGCCGTTCACCGGAGTCGAGCACGATCGTAGCGAACTCGTCCCAGCCCACCCCGCTCACCCCTTCGACGACCACGAGGGGACCGCGCAGTTCACGCACGCCCGTGTACTCGACCTCCGCCGGGCCGCTCACGCTGTCTCCTCGAGCCGGGCCAGCACGGTGTCTCGGGCAGCCGTCACCGGAGCTGTCTCCGCGGGGCCCGCCGCCTCGCGTGCCCGCAGCAACGGGCTGAAGTCGACCGCCTCGACGACCTCGGCCTGAGTACCGGCGTCCACCACCTCCAGGCAACGGTCGATCACGGTCAGCACGGCATCCACCAGAGCCGCCGTCCTCGCCGGGGCGCTGTAGGCGTCCGCAGGGGACAGCGCGCTCTGCTGGATCACGGCCTCGCGCAGCAGCCGCCCGGCAAGCACACTGATCCGTTCCCGGGGCGGCAGAGCGGTGATGCCGACCAGCTCGACGAGGTCGGCCAGCCGGTCCGCCTCCGCCAGCTGCCGCGCGACGCGCCCGCGCCGCTCGGCCCAACCGGGGTCACCGGCACGCGCGTGTGCGACCGACAGCGCGGCGGCGTCCCGGGAGAACGACTCCGACCAGGACACGGCCGGATAGTGCCGTGCGTAGGCGAGGTCGCGGTCCAGGCTCCACAGACACCGCACGAACCGTTCGGTGTGCGCGGTGACGGGCTCGGTGCGGTCGCCGCCCGGTGGAGACACGGCACCGATCACCGTGACGGACCCCGTCGCGCCGCCCAGCGTGCGAACGGCCGCCGCCCGCTCGTAGAACGCGGCCAGTTGGGAGGCGAGGGAAGCCGGGTAGCCCTCCTCGGCGGGCAGTTCGCCCATACGGGAGGCGAACTCGCGCAGCGCCTCCGCCCACCGGGAGGTCGAGTCGGCGATGAGGACGACGTCCAGGCCCATGTCGCGGAAGTACTCCGCCACGGTCGCGCCCGTGTGCACACTCGCCTCGCGTGCCATCATCGGCATGTTCGAGGTGTTCGCGATCGTCACGGTCCGCTCCGCCAGCCGGCCACCGGTCCGAGGATCGGTCAGCTCCGCCAACTCCTCGGTGACGTCCGCCATTTCGTTTCCGCGCTCGCCGCAGCCGACGTAGACGATCACGTCCGCGTCGCACCACTTGGCGATCTGCTGCAGCAGCATGGTCTTGCCCGTGCCGAAACCGCCCGGGACGGCGACCGTGCTGCCGCGCGCCACGGGGAAGAGCAAGTCGACGGCACGCTGCCCGGTGTTCAGGGGCGTGTCCGCGGGCAGGCGCCGGCCGACCGGCCGCGGCCTGCGCACCGGCCACGACTGAGCCATGCGCACGTCGTCTCCGCCTACGACGGCGAGCGTGGCGTCCGAGGCGTACGCGCCCGCCGACGCGATCCGCGTCACCTCGCCCGACAGGTCCGGGGGTACCAGAAGCCGCAGTGGGACACGCGCGCCGATGTCCCCGAGGACGTCACCGGGCCCGACCCTTTCCCCTCGCTCCACCCGGGGCGTGAACGACCGTGCAGCCGCCTCAGCGGTCGCCGGCCCGCTCGTCGTCAGAAGATCGCCGGCGCCCACCAGGGGGCGCAGGAGGCCGTCGAACACGCCACCGAGCAGATCCGGGCCCAGCCGCACCGTCAGCGGCCGCCCTTGAGGCTCCGCCGGGTGTCCGGGCGCCAACCCGCCGGTGTACTCGTACGCCTGGACGGAGGTGGTGTCCCCGTGGATGGCGACGACCTCGCCCGGCAGGCCGGCGCTGCCCAGCAGGACGAGATCGTGCATGGCGACCGTGGGAGGGCAGGCGATCTCCACGAGGGAGCCGGCCACACGGAGGATGCGGAGGCGATCAGCCCGGCCGGCGGTCGGGGCACCGCCCGCGACGTGTGCAAGCGCGCCCGCGCCGGACCGGTCCGGCCCCGGGTCGCCAGGAGTGATCACGGCGGTCCCCAGAGCGTCTTGGCCCGCACCCCCAACCGGTCCAGGGCGCCGTCGGCAAGGGCGTCCGCCGACAGATCGACTCGGCGGCCAGGCACTTCGGCCGTCACCCCGCCCTGCTCAGCGGCCCTGACCTCAGCCTCCGCACCCAGTGCGGCCCGTGCCACGTCAGCAAGGTGTGACCGGGCAACCACACCCTCCCGAGCCAGCGCCCGCCGCACGCCCCGTCGGACCTCGGCCCTGAGTGCCGCGTAGACCTCGGCGCGGACCGCGAGTTCCGTCTCCCAGGCCTCCTGTGCGGCCCGCACCCTTTCCCGGTCGGCCTCCTTGGCGCCGTCGGCCTCACCAAGTCGGCGGGCCTGCGCGAGGACTGTTTCAGCCGCGGTGCGGGCTGCGAGCAGGGTGTCGGCCGCGTCGGCGCGTGCACGGTCCAGGGTGACGTCGGCAGCGGCTCGTGCCGCGCGCAGCAGCTCGACGCGGACGGGGTCCAGCTCATCAACCGGCGCGGTCACGAGGGCATCACCACCGTCAACGGCCGGGTCGCTGCCGGCGCCATCGCCGCGTCCCCCAAGACTTCGGCGGCCTCGGCCGTGAGAATCACCAGGCCGACCGTGCCGGGCAACGTCCGCCAGGCCCTGCGAACGGCGTCCGGGTCCTCCGCCACGAGGACGTCGACGCCGGCAAGCGCCAGTCCGCACACGCTGGTCCGTGCGCCGATGGCGGCCACCGTTCCCATCGTCAGGCCTTTCCGATCAACAGGATCGCGACGACGAGCCCGTACACGGCGATGCCTTCCGCCAGTCCGACGATCACCATGGCCCGGCCGAACATCTCCGGTCGTTCGCTCAGCGCGGCCAATGCCGCAGCTCCCGTGTAGGCGACGGCTATCGCGGCTCCTATCGACGCTCCGGCCACCGCGATGGCCGCACCGATCAAGGCGGACCCGTTGACCCCACCGGATGCGGCGGCCTGCGCCGAAGCCTGTGCGGGCCCCGTCAGCGCCGTGCCGAGGACGACCAGGGCGCCGCCCAGCAGAGCGAGGTTCGTGGCCAGAAGCCAGCGGAAGGCGTGTCTGGTCCGGCGCCGCCGCAGCAGCCGGACGGCACCGAGCACCGAGACCAGGACCGGCAGGACGATCAGCCAGGTGAGCATGCGATCACCTTCGCAGCGGGGTCGGCAGGTTCCGCAGGGGGAACGTGCCAGGGACGGAACGGGCGGCCCTCGGTCTCGAAAAGCCGGGAGAAGAGTTCGTAGAACTCCAGCCGCAAGGCCTGCACGCCGACCACCAGGGCCTCCAGGCCGAAGGAGACGGCCGTGCCCACGACGAACAGCAGAGCGGCGCCCGCGACACCGGCGGCGCCACGCCCTGACAGGGCCGTGGTGCCGCGCCACACCAGGTCGGCGAGCGCGGCATGAGTGAGACCGAAGGCTGCGAGCCGGGCGAACGACAGGGTGTTGGTGCCGGTACGCACGACGACGTCGAACAGCCGCACCACCGTCTCGGCGACTCCCGCGCCGCCGCCCGCCGTGACCCGGAACAAGCCGAACGCCACCAGCGCCAGCCCGGCCGCGGCGCACGCAGCCCCGGCCACTGCCAAGGCCGGCCAGTGCAGGAGCAGGCCCGCCGCGGCCAGCGCGAGCCCCAGGTAGAACAGCAGCCCGGCACAGCCGGAAGCCGCGTACAGGCCCACGGCCCACCCGTTCTCCCGCACGCGGTTCACCGCGCCCGCGGCATGGGCGAGCACCAGCAGACCGGCCCCGAAGACCACTGCGGCGGCCAGCAGACGAGCGGGCTCGTCCAGCGGGCTCAGCCACAGCACCGGCAGCAGCCCGGTCGGCCCGAAGAACTCGCCGTAGGCGGCGCCCGCGACCATGGCGGCGACTCCCGCGCCCGCCAGGAACGGCCACAGCCGGGTGAAACGCGCCAAGGAGCGGGGCCACCCCAGGTGCAGAGCGAATGCGCCGAGCACCAGCAGCGCGCCGTGCCCCACGTCACCGAACATGATCCCAAACATCACGACGTAGGCCAGGCCGGCAGGCCACGAGGGGTCGAGATCCGCGTAGGCCGGTGTGCCGTACGTCGACACCAGGGGAGTGAAGGAGGCGGCCCGGCCCGAGCGCAGCAGCGTCGGCGGATCCGTGCCGCGGGGCAGGGGCAACGGCAACAGCGCGCCGCCCGCCGCGGCCAGTCGGTCCGCGACGCGCGGTACCTCGGCGGCCGGGCACCATCCGGCCAGCGCGGCCACCTCCCCCTGCCGCACGGCGCCCTGCGCACGCTCCTCCAGCTGGGCCTCACCGGCCAGCAGGGCGACCTGGCGCCGATGGTCGAGCATGTCGAGATCGGGCGCCGTGACGGCCAGTACGGCTGGAGCGGCGCTCTCGGACTCGGATGTCGTTCCCTGTCCACGCAGCCGCTGCAGCCGCACGGCCGCCGCCCCCGGAGCCGCCTCCTCGGCGCGGTCCAGTTCCACGCAGCCCTCCTCGGCGATCCGCACCAGCGCGTCTCGCAGGCCGGTCTGCGGTACGACCACCGCCACGCGGCGCATCCGGACCGGTGTAATCGCCTCAGACCAGGGCATCGAACGCCTCTCCGGGCCGTCCACCCCGTGCCGCGGACTCCAGCGCGGCCCGCACCCGCCAGGCGTCCACGGACAACAACGCGACCGCGCCGACGACGACCGCGGGAACGTACCGACCTTGGCGCAGCATCGCCGCGCCCTCGGTCTGTACCGTCCGCCACCAGCGGGTCTCGGCCCGCCACAGTTCACCGGGCTCGTCGATGCCGGCCAGGACCCATCGGGCGGCTGAGGGAAGGCTGTCGCGGAACTCCCGGTAGGACGAGGCGGTCGACGCCCGTGTCCCGAGCAGTCGTGCCGCATCGCGACGTACGGACTCCGTGAGAGAGCGGTGGTGCACGAAGAGTTCTCGCGCGGTCAGCAGGACCGCACGCCCCTGAGCCCAGCGGTGTGCGGGCGGGACGGACACGGCGGTGCGCCGCGCTGCGGCCATCCGCATGCCGGTGACCAGGGCCCACGGGGTGTCGCCGCCCGGGTCACCCCAGGGCGAGGCGGCGAGCGCCGCCCGCAACTCCGCGAGCGTCCCGGCACGCTCCAGGCTGCGCCAAGCTGTCTCCAGGGCACCGAGCCGGTACGGCTCCGGTGTCTCGGTTCGCCGACCGTCCGGTGTCGGCAGCCGGGTCACCACGTTGGCGATCTCGAATCCCGCCGCGAGCGGAACCAGCAGGCGAGCGCCGCCGGGCGGCAGCCATCCGGCCAGCACCCGCAGATGCCACAGGAGGCCGGCGGCCACCGCCCGCTGAGCATCGGGAAGGCCCGCGGTCGTCCGCGTGTACCGTGCGTACGGCGTCGTGGCGAGGCGCCGCAGGGCGTCGTCGAGCGTCGGACCGCGGGCGATCTCACGTGCCCCCTCGGCGCCCGGATACCTTGCGACGAGGGCTCGCGCGCGCACCGCTGCGGCGACCCAGCCGGCGCTCACGGCTCTTCCGCCGTCCCGCGAGCCGGTCTCATGGCATCGGCCACGGCGAGGTCCACCAGGTGCGGCATGCGTTCCCTTGCCCGCTCGCGGATCGCCGAGGCCGTACGGTCTTCAGCTGCGCGCAGCGCGGCGGCCTCCTGCCGGGCTTCTCGGAGGAGGGGTTCCGCGGCCTGCCGGCGAACCTCTGGAGCCTGTTGCCGCGCCTCCGCCAGGAGATGTTCCGCCTCGCGTACGGCGTTCCGTCGAAGGGCCGCGGCCGTCTCCTCCGCGGCGGCCAGGATCCGTGCCACCTGCTGCTGAACATCCGTCAGCCGAGCAAGAGCAGGCTCCAGTTCGGCCGCGCGCTCCGCCATGCGGTCGGCAGGCACGCCGGTCGCCGACGCCCCCGGCGTCCCCGCCGGACGGAACCGCTCCAGGAAGTCCCGCAGGCTCATCGGCAGCCTCCTGCCGGTCGGTGCTCCTCCAGTTTCACCGTTCCCGGCCCACCCCGCACCGGATAGGGCCTTTACGTCGTTCCACCAGGGCCGTTCGGCTCTTGGCATGGGCGACGAGAACGGGAGACTGGGACGGTAGGCGACTCGACGGAGTCAGGAGGCCGCTGTGAACGCGCACGAGAACTTCCGCGCGGAGGCCGATGCTCGGCAGGGTGTGCCCGCACATGCCTGGAGCCCGGGAGAAGCGGCTCGACAGGACATGCTGCTCCGCTACCTGGGTGCGGTCGCCTCAGCCGCGGCCAAGCACTCCGGCAGTGCGGCTGAACACGCGGACACCGAGGAGCGGGCACCGTCGGCCACGACGCCCGCACGGCGGCCAGACCTCCCGCAGGAACCCAGTACGCCACTGGTGCGGGACGTGATGGACGTGCCCGCCGCTTCCCTCTGCGAGGACCAGGCGTATCGCGACATCGCCCGGCTGCTGGCCCGCGAGCAGGTGGGCGCGCTCCCGGTCGTGGACACCGATGACCATGTCGTCGGCGTCGTCTCGGAATCCGATCTGCTGGCCAAGGTCGCGTTCGAGGCCTCCGGCCACCGGCCCGGACGCATCGGCAGACTGCGCGAACGCCGGATGCACGACAAGGCCCGGGGCGAGACGGCCGCCGACCTGATGACGAGTCCCGCGATCACGGTACTGCCGGGCACGACGGTGGCCGAGGCCGCCTGGCTCGCCGCGTTGTCCCGGGTGAAGCGCATGCCCGTCACCGATCGCAACGGCCGACTCGTGGGCGTCGTGCGGCGTGACGCGTTGTTGCAGGCGCTGATCAGGGATGATTCCGGTATCCGGGCGGAAGTTCAGGCCACGCTCGAAGCCTGCTGCCCACCGGCTGACCGGGAGAGTGTGGCCGTCACCGTGCACGACGGGATCGTGGAGCTGACCGGGAGGCTGCCGTCGGCGACGATGGCCCGACTGGTGGCGGAGGTCGAGGGGATCGCCGACGTCATCGAGGTGAAGAACCTGCTCAGCGCCGACTGAGGCCGACTGAGTTCGGCCGCTCCCATCCGATCACCGGGGGATCTGGCCTCCCGGCATGGTGGGAATCGTGCAGGTGGGGGTTTGGCTGGTCGAGGTGGGAGGCGAGGACGGCCGCCTGGACCCGGCGCTGCACTCCGAGCTTCGCCAGTAGCCGGGAGATGTGGTTTTTGACGGTCTTCTCCGACAGGTACAGCCGCTTGCCGATCTCGCGGTTGGTCAGGCCGTCACCGATCAGCGCGAGGATGTCCCTTTCCCGAGGAGAGAGGCCGGCCAGTTCCGCCGGCAGGGAGGGGACCTCGGCCGCGTCCGCGCGCAGGGAATGCATGAGCCGGGCGGTTGTCGCCGGGTCCAGCATCGACTGCCCCGAGGCCACGGTGCGCACCGCTGACACCAGGTCCGAGCCCCTGATCTGCTTCAGGACGTATCCGGACGCGCCGGCCATGATGGCATCCAGCAGGGCGTCCTCGTCGTCGAACGAGGTCAGCATCAGACACGCCAGCTCGGGCATCCGGTCGCGCAACTCGCGGCAGACCGAGATGCCGTCGCCGTCGGGCAGGCGGACGTCGAGAATGGCCACGTGGGGGCGCAGGGCGAAGCCCCGGACCAGCGCGTGTTCGGCGGTGTCCGCGTCGCCGACGACGCTGATGTCGGGTTCCGCGTCGAGGAGGTCGGCAAGGCCACGTCGTACGACCTCGTGATCGTCGAGCAAGAACACGCGGATCGGGTCCTGCTCGCTGAAGGTGCGCATCTCGGTCATGGCGACCCCACGTTTCGCGGACGATGGCAGACTGCCGACTGCCCCAGGACGCCGATCATCACCGGCGGTCGCACGAGGGCCGACCTGCCCAGTCACCACGACGATATCGCCTCCGGTTACCGCACGGCGGTGTCGTGAGCGAGGTCGAACTCCACGTCCACCACCCCTTCGACGGCCCTGATCAGCCGGGCTGCGACGGGCACGAGGGCGGTGTCGGGGAGCCGGCCGGTGAGCGTCACGACCCCGTCGTGCACCTCCACGTGGACGGCCGACGACGGCGGCGGGAAGAGGCAGGAGGCGATCTCCCGCCGCACCTCCTCGGCGATGTCCTCGTCGTCGCGCAGGAAGACCTTGAGCAGATCGGCCCGGCTGACGACACCGGCCAGCAGCCCTGCGTCGTCCACCACGGGCAGCCTCTTGACCCCTTCGTGCGCCATGATGCGCGCGGCCTCGGCGAGGGTGGCGCCGGCCCTGACCGTGACGGCGGGGGACGACATGAGGTCGCCGGCCGTGAGAGCGCCGGCCTTCGCCACATCGACGGGCTGTCGCAGCTGGAGGTAGCCCGCGTCGGGCTCGTCCCGGAGCTCCTCCTTGGGCAGCAGGTCGGCTTCGGAGACCACGCCGACCACCCGGCCCTCGCCCTCGATCACGGGCAGGGCGCTGACCTGCCAGTCCTGCATCAGCTGCACGATCTCCTTGAAGGGGGCACGGCGGCCGACGGCGGCGACCGGCTGGGTCATCACGTCGCTGACGATGTGGCGGGTGCCGTACATGGTGACTCCGTAAGGGCCTCGATGAGGTGTCCGCTCCATCCAGGGTGTGCCGGGGACACCGGCAGCGCCAGGGGCCGCAGGGCACCTCGGACGGGCCCGTGCGGCTTCCGGGCCGCAAGAGGGGCGCTTCCGGGCCGCAGAGGGTCGGTCGGGCCATGATGGGGCCGTGTGCCCCCTGATTGCCTCGGCACCGCGACGCCACGCTGGTGTCGGAACCCTCGACCCGGGAGGTGGAGACCATGTCCCGCACCGTCACCGTAGGTGTCGACGACTCGCCCGAGAGCCGGGACGCGGCCGAGTGGGCGGCGCGAGAAGCGGTGCTGCGCGGCCTGCCCCTCAAGATCATGTACATCTCGGAGCCGACTCCCAGGTTCGTGGTCAGGACACCACTGCTGGATCCCGACACTTACCGGCACTGGGCAGAGCAGGTGACGAGCGACTCCGCGGACGGCATCCGGCTTCGCCACCCTGGCATCGAGGTGATCACCGAGCAGCTGACCGGGACCCCGGCCGACGTCCTGTGCGAGACGGCGGGCTTCGCCGAGCTGCTGGTCCTGGGCTCGCGGGCCCTCGGTGGGCTGGAGGGGTTCATGGTGGGCTCGGTGAGCGTCTCTAATCAGCTAAGTGGACCTATGCGAACCGTAAGGTCTGGCAAGGGTTCTGCCCATCTGGGCGGGGATGCGTGAGCGTGGAGGTGGAATCCTGCGCCC
>NZ_JBITGJ010000060.1:0-55965 GCF_044456925.1 Streptomyces sp. NPDC050743 | reverse complement strand
GATCGCTGCCGCTGGATCTGGAATGAGTGCGTCGCGAAGTCCCAGCAGGTGCACGCGCAGAGCCGGGCGAGTGGCGAGAAGCTGACCTGCGGCCCCGGGCAGTTGGACAAGATGCTGACCGAGGCACGCGGGGTGACGCCCTGGCTGGCTGAGGGCGCGTCGGTGCCTCAGCAGCAGGTGATACGCGACTTTGCCGGGTCGAGGGCGAAAGCCCTGAAGGACATCGAGGACCGGTTGCCGCAGCAGCGCCGGGCCGGGATGCCCCGCTGGAAGAAGAAGCGGGAGGCGCGGCCCAGCCTCAACTACACCCGGCGGGGTTTCCGCCTCAGGGACGGACGGCTGCACCTGGCCGGCGGGATCGTGCTGAGGGTGGTGTGGTCGCGGGATCTTCCGGCCGACCCGTCGAGTGTGCGGGTGTACCAGGACAGCCTCGGACATTGGTATGCGTCCTTCGTCGTCCCGGCTCAGGTTGAGCCGCTCTGTGAGACCGGCCGCGTCCTGGGCGTGGACTGGGGTGTGAAGGAGACCGCCACCACCACCGACGACGCCTACGATCTCCCCCATGCCGAGCACGGCAGGCGGGCCGCGCAGCGGCTGGCGAGGTACCAGCGGATGATGGCCCGGCGCCGGCGTCCGAAGGGACAGCCCGCATCCGCCGGCTACCGCAAGGCGCAAGCCCAGGCGGCGAAGCTGCACAAGAAGGTGGCGAGGCAGCGGGAGGACACCGCCCGCAAGTGGGCCAAGTCCGTGATGCGCGGCCATGACGGGGTTGCGGTGGAGGACTTCAGGCCGAGGTTCCTGGCGAAGACCACCATGGCCCGCAAGGCGGCCGATGCCGCCATCGCCACCACGAAGCGCGCCCTGTGCGAGATGGGCCGCAAGCACGGGCGGGAGGTCCGTCTCGTGCACCCGGCGCACACCACGAGGGACTGTGCCACGTGCGGAGCGAGAACCAAGCACGCACTGCCTCTGTCGATGAGAACGTATACCTGCACCGCGTGTGGAGCCGTGTCCCCCAGGGACAAGAACTCCGCCCGCGTGATGCTGGTCCGGGCAGGTTGGAACCCGGACGGTGCCGAGGGCGTAAGACCACCGGGGCCGCCGGCTCCGGTGGCGGCCTGAGCCGTAAATCCCCGCTCAGCCCTGGAGGGCGACGCATCCCCTCCCTTCAGGGAGGGGAGCCTTCAAAACGTTGCCGATCAGCATCTCGACGTCCCGCGGGCCGCGGAAGGTGTCGCTGTAGCGGGTGACGTCCTTCTCGACGTGCCATTCGATGCCATCGGGCGAGGGCTCCGGGGTGGAGGTACGCAGGATCTCGACCCCACCGACGTGCAGATAGCCGAGACGGTCGTACTGGCGGCCCTTCACCTTGCCGTCGAGCCGCAGGACCACCTTGCTCCAGTGGTCGCCGCAGCCCTGGGGCGGGGTGTACGCGCCCCGGTACGGCGTGAAGTCGCGGAACTGGGCGTCGGCGAGCGTGACCTGGCACGACTTGGTGTGCGGCCGCTCGACGGGCGGCGCCGCGGTGACCGGGTCGTGCCAGTCGGTGCCGAACTCGGCCGGGATGTCGGCCGCTTGGGCGGCAGCGGCGCCGGTGCCGAAGAACGCGCTCGCCAGGAGGGTCGCTCCGGCAAGCATGGACATGACTATCCGTCTTCTCATGGCCGGTGTTCTACGGCCAGTCGGGGCCGGCCCGCAATGACGCCTCAGAGGACGGCGCGATCTGACGCCGGGCGCACCGGCGCCGGGCCGCACTTCTCGCATACGGCGGCCCGGATCGCGCTTGGACTCTCCTCCATGCCGGTCGGCGTCCGCGCCGGTCCGTCAGGCGCGCAGCGCCGCCCGGTCGCCCATCACCATGACCGGATGCTGTGTCGGGTCGAGCGTGCGCAGCAGGAATTCCATGGCGTCCTTGGACACACTGACGCATGCGGACGTGCCGTCGCCGTGGTCGAGATGCAGCCAGATGCCGCCGCCCTTGTCGTCGCCCTCGGGGCGCGTGCCGTCGTGCGGCGGGGTGCCCGGGAGACGGTTGTAGTCGATGGCGATGACGTAGTCGAAGTCGTGCTGGTGCGCCTCACCCCAGTCGTCCGGCGGCGCGTAGGCGACCGCGTCCTGGTCGTACGACAGGAGGGTGCCCGGGTCGTCGAGCACACCTCCCGCGTCGGAGAGACCGAACACGCCGACGGGGCTGCGCTCGTCGTCCATGTGGTGGTCCGTGGTCCAGCCGTTCCGGCCGTTGTGCGCCGGCCAGTCGGCCACCGGCCGCCACTCCGGGCCCTCCCGTGTGTAGAGCACGACCGTGGAGTCGGGGGAGTTCTCGCCCTCGCCGTACACGGCGACGACCTGGTTGGAGTCAGGGGGGATCTGCCGGCCCAGCCGGTCACCGACGCCAGGGATCCGGGTCGGGTCGGCCGTGGGGGCGGCCGACACCGCGCTCGACGCCGCGCTCGACACAGTCGGGCTCGGCCCGGCCTGACCGCGAAAGCCCGTCGCCCCGCCGGCGCGGGCCGGGCCGGAGGCGTCGGTGCCGCACGCCGACACAGTCGCCAGGAGAGTCCCAAAAGCCGTCACCGCGACCGTCATTCGCCGCACACTGTGGATCCGCACGTGACCATCGTGGCACCACGTAACGGTTCATTGTGCGCTCTTCTGGACATTCGGGTGACGGCCGAACGCACGCGTTCGACCGGCCGACCACCTGCCCGGTGAACGCCGTCGACCACGACCCCGGACGCGTCCGGTTCCGCCGTCAGTGGCCGGAAGCCGGTGGACTTCGCTGCTCCACCGGGAAAACCGTTTGAAATTCACCACCGAGCGACGCGAACCTTTCACGGCTTGTCACCGCTCTTCGCCGCCTCCCCACTTCACCCCGTCCCCTCGTCCCCCTTGTCATCCCTTCCCTCCTGACACGAGCCACTGGATCGTCATGCAGATTCAAGACCTTCCGTACTCCGATCCGGGCGTCCCGGACGCACGTTCGGGCCCCCGATTCCTGTGGTGGCTCGGGCGGAACCAGCTGGGCGGGCAGCTGAAGGCGCTCGCCTGGGGCCTGCTGCACTTCGTCTCCGTCTCTGCCCTGCCCTTCTGCGTCGGCCTGGCCGTCCAGGCGGTCGTCGACCGCTCCGGCGCCCGGCTCGCCCTGACGGGCGGTCTGATGCTGCTGTGCGGCACGGGCATCGCCCTCGGCGACACCTTCCTGCACCGGACCGCCGTCACCAACTGGATCACGGCCGCCGCCCGCGTCCAGCAACTGCTGGCGCGCAAGGCGGCCCAGCTCGGCTCCGCCCTGACCCGGCGGGTCGCCGCCGGCGAGGTGGTGGCGGTCTCCACCGGCGACGTCGAGAAGATCGGCTGGTTCGTCGAGGCGGTCTCCCGGTTCACCGCTGCCGCCCTGACGGTCGTGGTGGTCTGTGTCGGCCTCCTCGTCTACCAGCCTGCCCTGGGCGTGATCGTCGCCGTCGGACTACCGGTCGTGGCGCTCGCGGTGCTGCCGCTGCTGCCCCGGGCGACGCGCCGCGCCGACGTGCAGCGCGAGAAGGCGGGCCGGGCCACCGAGCTCGCCTCGGACACGGTCGCCGGGCTGCGGGTGCTGCGCGGCATCGGCGGTGAGGAGCTCTTCCTCGACCGCTACCGCCGGGCCTCGCAGGAGGTACGGCACGCCGCGGTGCGCAGCGCCCGGATGTGGTCGCTGATCTCCTCCGTCCAGGTGCTGCTGCCCGGCCTGCTGCTCATCGCCGTCGTCTGGCACGGCATCCACCTGGCCCGCCAGGGCAGGATCACCGTCGGCGAACTCGTCACCGTCTACAGCGCGGTGATGATCCTGAACTATCCGCTGCGCCATTTCGAAGAGATCGCGATGGCCTACTCCTTCTCCCGCCCCTCGGCCAAACGGGCGGCCCGCGTGCTGTCGCTGGAGCGGTCCACGGCCACCGAGGGCACCCGAGAGGCGGAGGTGCCGGGCGGCGACCTGTACGACCCCGGCACCGGTCTGCTCGCTCCCGCCGGTCGTCTCACCGCCGTGGTCTGCGGTGATCCGGACGCGGCGGGCAGGCTCGCGGAGCGGCTGGGCGGCCACCCGACCGAGCCGGCCCGCTCGGTGCTGCTCGGCGGGGTCGCCCTGGACGACCTCCCCCTGGACAGCGCGCGCACCGCCGTCCTCGTGCAGGACAAGGATCCGGTGCTGCTGTCCGGCACGCTGCGCGAGCTGCTCGACGTGCCCGCCTCGGGAGCCGTACGGGCCGCGGACGCGCTGGCCGCGGCGCAGTGCGACGACGTCCTGGACGCGCTCGTCCAGGGATCCCTGGACGCAGCCGACCCGATGGACGCCCGCATCACCGAGCGCGGACGGTCCCTGTCCGGCGGCCAGCGCCAGCGGCTCGCCCTGGCCCGGTCGCTGATCACCGACCCCGAGGTGCTGGTGCTCGACGAGCCGACCTCCGCGGTCGACTCACACACCGAGGCACGGATCGCGGACGGACTGCGCCGGCTGCGCTCGGGACGCACGACCGTGGTGTTCACCTCCTCGCCGCTGCTGCTGGACCGCGCGGACCGGGTCGTCCTGGTCCACGACGGCGAGGTCGCGGCGGTCGGCGTGCACCGCGAACTGGTCGAGAGCGAGCCGCGATACCGGGCCGTGGTCACCCGGGAGACGGACGACGAACTGGCCGCAACCGACGAGGCCGCCCTGGTGGGCGCCCGCCCGGAGCTGGAAGAGATCGAGGAGAGCGCATGATCGGCGTTGCGCCACCGGCGTACGACCCGGCGGCCCCGACGACCGCCACCACCCTGCCCGTCGGCGCGGCCGCGACCGTGCGCGCCTATGTCGCCGAGCTGTTCCGCCGGCACCGCCGGGCGTTCCTGCTGCTCGTCGGCGTCAACATGGTGGCCGTGATCGCCTCCATGGTGGGTCCCTACCTGCTCGGTGGCCTGGTCGAGCGGGTGTCCGACCGGTCCCGGGAGCTTCATCTGGGCCTGACCGCCGGGCTGTTCGTGCTCGCGCTGGTGGTGCAGGCCGTGTTCACCCGGCAGGTGCGGCTGCGGGGGGCGATGCTCGGCGAGCGGATGCTGGCCGACCTGCGCGAGGACTTCCTCGTCCGGTCGGTCGGGCTGCCGCCTGGCGTGCTGGAACGGGCGGGAACGGGCGATCTGCTCTCCCGCATCACCACCGACATCGACCGCCTGGCCAACGCGATGCGCGAGGCCGTGCCGCAGCTCGCGATCGGTGTCGTGTGGGCTCTGCTGCTGCTCGGCGGGCTCGTCGTGACGGCTCCGCCGCTGGCCGCCGCGGTGCTGCTCGCCGTGCCGGTGCTGGTGGCCGGGTGCCGCTGGTACTTCAGACGGGCACCCTCTGGCTACCGCTCCGAGGCCGCCGGATACGCGGCCGTCGCCGCCGCCCTCGCCGAGACGGTGGACGCGGGCCACACCATCGAGGCGCACCGGCTCGGCGCCCGCCGCGTCGCCCTGTCGGAGCGGCGGATCAAGGAGTGGACCGCCTGGGAGCGGTACACGCTGTGGCTGCGGTCCGTGCTCTTCCCGGTCATCAACGCCGTGCACGTCATCGTGCTCGGCTCGGTGCTGATGGTCGGCGGCGCCTTCGTCCTGAACGGCTGGATCGGGGTGGGACAGCTGACCACGGGCGCCCTCATCGCGCAGATGCTCGTCGACCCGGTGAACCTGATCCTGCGCTGGTACGACGAGGTGCAGGTCGCCCAGGTGTCGCTGGGCCGCCTGGTCGGTGTGCGGGACATCGAGCCGGACGCCGGGGACGCCTCGCTGGCGCCGGACGGGCGGGACGTGCGGGCCGACCGGGTGCACTTCGGCTACCGCGAGGGCGTCGACGTGCTGCGCCAGGTGTCCCTGGAGGTCGCCCCGGGCACCCGGCTGGCCCTGGTGGGCCCCTCGGGCGCGGGCAAGTCCACCCTGGGCAGGCTGCTCGCCGGGATCTACGCACCCCGCGACGGCCGGATCACCCTGGGCGACGCGGAGCTGTCCCGGATGCCCGCGGAACGCGTCCGGTCGCATGTCGCCCTGGTCAACCAGGAACACCACGTCTTCGTCGGCTCGCTGCGCGACAACCTCCTGCTGGCCCGCACCGACGCGACAGACGCCGAGCTGTGGGAGGCGCTGGGCGCGGTCGACGCGGACGGCTGGGCACGGGCACTGGACGACGGCCTGGACACCGAGGTCGGCTCCGGCGGTCTTGCGCTGACCCCGGCGCAGGCCCAGCAGATCGCGCTGGCCCGGCTGGTGCTCGCCGATCCGCACACGCTGGTCCTGGATGAGGCGACCTCGCTGCTGGACCCGCGCGCGGCCCGGCATCTGGAACGCTCCCTGGCCCGGGTGCTGGACGGCCGCACCGTGGTCGCCATCGCCCACCGCCTGCACACCGCCCATGACGCCGACGTGATCGCTGTGGTGGAGGACGGCCGCATCAGCGAGCTGGGCAGCCATTACGAGCTGGTCGAGGCGGACGGCGCGTACGCGGCGCTGTGGCGGTCCTGGCACGGCTGACGCTCCGGCGAGCACGCGGGCGACCGGTACCGAGGCGCCGCAACTGCGCTCAAGGCCGATCCCCGCGATCGCGGAGCCGCTCCCGGCGGTGACCGGTTGCGCACCGCCGGGTGCGGCGACCACGACTGCCGGATCTTGGGACGACCTGTGCGCGGCTGGCGGGCGCGCGGCGAGGGCCACCGCCGGCGCTCGGCCCCGCCGGGTCAGGCAGGACAGGTCGGCAGCCGCGCCTTCCGGCACTTCGGGCAGCCGGTCCATCGCGAGCGGGCGCCCGGTAGGACCTGCCGGCACTACACCGAGCCAGGTCACGGCGGGCAGGTGCGCAGCCGCCCCGGCCGGTACCTCGGGCAGCCGGGCCACGGCGAGCGGGCGCGCTGTGGGATGTGACCGGTGCTGGTTCCCGGGTGTGGGCACTGACCGGCGCCCGTGCCGTTGCGCGGTCCCGAGCAGGGGTGGAAGTCTGGAGAACGGCACCGGTGTGGGGAACGCCCCGGAACCATCCGGTTCGCGACGCGTGAACCTCGCGCCACGCGTGCCGGCGGCCCGCTGCCCGTAGCGGTGGCACATGGCCGTCCTCACCACCTGGAGGTACTCGTGGACAGCGTCGACGGCTGGGGGGACGACGTCTACCAGCCCGATCCCTCGGAGATCCGGGAGGACTCGGGGGTGCTCGACGTCGAGGACACACTGGATTTCGACGGCGTCTCGGACCCGCTCGACCGTGGCTGGTCCCCGCCCGAGCGACCTTGGGCGGTGGAGCACACAGGGGTGACGGCGGCCGAACGCCAGGCGGGCGAGACCCTCGACCAGCGGCTCGCCGAGGAGCAGCCCGACCTCGTCGCCCGCGACGGCGACGACATCGGTGACCGCGACACCGACGGGGAACTCCTCGACAACGAGGTCGGCAACCTCCGCTCCGGCCGGCTGGTGGCCCCGGACGAGGGGGCGCACGAGGACGAGGAGGCCGCCCTCGTCGCCAATGACGTCGGCATCGACGGCGCCGCCGCCTCCGCCGAGGAGGCCGCGATGCACATCGTCGACGAGGACTCCCTGCCCGGCTGACCCGCGGGCTCCGGTCGACCCGCCCGCGCCCTGCCCGACCGCCCCGCACGAGGAGCCGCCATGCAGCAGGACAAGCACCCCGACTACCACCCCGTGGTCTTCCGCGACCGGGCCGCCGGCTACGCGTTCCTGACCCGCTCGACCGCACAGAGCGAGCAGACCATCGAGTGGGACGACGGCCAGACCTACCCGGTGATCGACGTGGAGATCTCCTCGGAGAGCCACCCCTTCTACACGGGCAAGGCCCGCACGGTCGACACCGAGGGTCGTGTCGCCCGCTTCGAGCGCCGGTACGGCGGGGCGGAGGCCGGCGAGGCGACCTGACGCCGAGGGGTACCTCGGGCCGGGTGCCGGGCGCCTCGGACGCAAGGCGTGCCTCGCATCCGAGGGGTGCTTCAGATGACGTTGAGGGCCGCCGCGCAGCCCACGCCGCCGAGGAGCATGAACACGGGCATCAGCACCTTCAGCTCCACCCAGCTCCCGGCCCGGAACCGCATCACCTTCGGCGGCCCCACGGGGTACCAGCGCTTTCGGCCCAGGGGGATCGGCCACAGGATCGGGCAGCCGGACACCGTCAGCGCGTCCCCGATGTCGTGCACCAGCGCGCCGAGCACGATCGGCAGCCCCAGCCACAGGTACTGCTGGCCCGGTGCCGTGAACAGCCAGTCGGAGCCGTTGCCCGGCTTGTCCAAGACGCCTGCGAGAATCCACGCGGTGGTCGCCGCCAGCAGCCAGACCAGGACATCGCTGCTGGAGCCGCGTGCCGCCCGCCACAGCAGCCCCTCGATCGCCAGCACCATGTGCACGAACAGGATCGCCAGCACGGCCCAGCGGCCCCCCGCGATCGCCGCCGCCGAGCAGCCGGCGCCGATCAGGACCGCCCACAGCCAGGTGTGCGTCAGCGTACGGTGACCTCCGGAGCGGCGCGGGTCGCCCTTCATCCGGGTCGCCTTGTAGACGGCGTACGACAGCTTGTCCACGATCTCGCAGATCCAGCGTGAGATCGGCCCGAAGGCCCGGGAGATCGTGGCCGCCTTGTGGTCGAGGTCCGGGGCGAGCGCGGCGCCGGCGCAGATCAGCGCGCCGCAGAGGAGGACCGGCCAGGGCATCGGGTGACCTGCCGCGGCGGCTGCCGCTCCGACGCCGAGCCAGGCCGCGGCCCCCGACAGTGAGTGTGCTGGTCCCATCATGGCCGCTTCCCGCCCCATTCCTCGTGTGCCGCTGTCCAGTTGACCTGGTGCGCTGACCTGTCGTCGGCGCCACAGCGTAGCGGCCGTGATCTTCCCGCCCGCAGCCGATTCCCCTCTCGGGGTCGAGGCCAGGCAAGATGGGTGCGTGACCCTCATCGATCAGCTGCCGCCGACCGCCGACCCCGACGCCCTGTATGAAGCCTTCGAGTCGTGGGCGCAGGAGCGCGGCCTCACCCTCTACCCCCACCAGGAGGAGGCGCTGATCGAGGTGGTCTCCGGGGCGAACGTGATCGTCTCGACGCCCACCGGCTCGGGCAAGAGCATGATCGCCGCGGGCGCCCACTTCGCCGCGCTGGCCAGGGACGAGGTCACCTTCTACACGGCCCCGATCAAGGCCCTGGTGTCGGAGAAGTTCTTCGAACTGTGCAAGCTGTTCGGCACCGAGAACGTCGGCATGCTGACCGGCGACGCCTCCGTGAACGCCGATGCCCCCGTGATCTGCTGCACCGCCGAGGTGCTGGCGTCGATCGCGCTGCGCGACGGCAAGGACGCGGACGTCGGCCAGGTCGTCATGGACGAGTTCCACTTCTACGCCGAGGGCGACCGCGGCTGGGCCTGGCAGATTCCGCTGCTCGAGCTCCCACAGGCGCAGTTCATCCTGATGTCGGCCACTTTGGGTGATGTGTCGTTTTTCGAGAAGGACCTCACCCGCCGCACCGGCCGCCCCACCTCGGTGGTCCGCTCGGCGACCCGCCCGGTGCCGCTCTCCTACGAGTACAAGCTCACCCCGCTCACCGAGACGCTCACCGACCTGCTGGAGTCCAAGCAGGCCCCGGTTTACATCGTGCACTTCACCCAAGCGCAGGCCGTGGAGCGGGCCCAGGCGCTGATGAGCATCAACATGTGCTCGCGCGAGGAGAAGGACCAGATCGCCGAGTTGATCGGCAACTTCCGCTTCACCACCAAGTTCGGCCGCAACCTCTCCCGTTACGTACGGCACGGGATCGGCGTCCACCACGCCGGCATGCTGCCCAAGTACCGCCGCCTGGTGGAGAAGCTCGCCCAGGCGGGCCTGCTGAAGGTCATCTGCGGCACGGACACGCTCGGTGTGGGCGTCAACGTGCCCATCCGCACGGTGCTGTTCACCGCCCTCACCAAGTACGACGGCAGCCGCGTACGCACGCTGCGCGCCCGGGAGTTCCACCAGATCGCGGGCCGGGCCGGCCGGGCCGGGTTCGACACGGCGGGGCTCGTCGTGGCGCAGGCGCCGGAGCACGTCATCGAGAACGAGAAGGCACTGGCGAAGGCGGGCGACGATCCGAAGAAGCGGCGCAAGGTGGTGCGCAAGAAGGCGCCGGAGGGCTTTGTCGGCTGGACGGAGAACACCTTCCAGAAGCTGATCGAATCGGAACCGGAACCGCTGACCTCGCGTTTCCGGGTGACGCACACGATGCTGCTGTCGGTGATCGCCCGCCCGGGCAACGCGTTCGAGGCGATGCGCCACCTCCTGGAGGACAACCACGAGCCGCGCAGGCAGCAGCTCAGGCACATCCGCCGGGCCATCGCGATCTACCGGTCGCTGCTCGACGGCGGGATCGTGGAGAAGCTCGACAAGCCCGACGCCGAGGGCCGTATCGTCCGGCTCACGGTCGACCTGCAGCAGGACTTCGCGCTCAACCAGCCGCTGTCCACGTTCGCGCTCGCCGCGTTCGAACTCCTCGACCCCGAGTCGCCGTCCTACGCCCTCGACATGGTCTCCGTCGTCGAGTCCACCCTGGACGACCCGCGGCAGATCCTCGTCGCGCAGCAGAACAAGGCGCGCGGCGAGGCCGTCGCCGCGATGAAGGCGGACGGTGTCGAGTACGAGGAGCGCATGGAGCGCCTCCAGGACATCACGTACCCGAAGCCCCTGGAAGAGCTGCTCTTCCACGCGTACAACACCTACCGCAAGAGCCACCCCTGGGTCGGCGACCATCCGCTGTCACCGAAGTCGGTCATCCGGGACATGTACGAACGTGCGCTATCCTTCACGGAGTTGGTGTCCTTCTACGAGCTGGCCCGCACCGAGGGCATCGTGCTGCGCTACCTGGCCAGCGCCTACAAGACCCTCGACCACACCATCCCGGACGACCTCAAGTCCGAGGACCTGCAGGATCTGATCGAGTGGCTCGGCGAGATGGTGCGGCAGGTGGACTCCAGCCTGCTGGACGAGTGGGAGCAGCTCGCGAACCCGGAGGAGATGACCGCGGAAGAGGCCCAGGAGAAGGCCGACGAGGTCAAGCCGGTCACCACCAACGCGCGCGCCTTCCGGGTCCTGGTCCGCAACGCCATTTTCCGCCGCGTGGAACTGGCCGCCCTCGACCAGGTCGAGGAGCTCGGCGAGATGGACGCCGACTCCGGCTGGGACGCCGACGCCTGGGGCGAGGCGATGGACAAGTACTGGGACGAGTACGACGACCTCGGCACCGGCCCCGACGCCCGCGGCCCCAAGCTGCTGGTCATCAACGAGGAGCCGGAGAACGGCATCTGGCGCGTCCGCCAGATCTTCGACGACCCGAACGACGACCACGACTGGGGCATCAGCGCGGAGGTCGACCTCGCGGCCTCGGACGCCGAGGGCCGTGCGGTCGTGCGCGTCACCGATGTCGGTCAGCTGTGAACCCTTGTCGACCAGTTGTGAGCCCAGGAGAATCCCACCGATGACGACGAATCCGGCCGAGCGACTGGTCGACCTGCTCGACCTGGAGCAGATCGAGGTCAACATCTTCCGTGGCCGAAGCCCGCAGGAGTCGCTGCAGCGGGTCTTCGGCGGCCAGGTGGCGGGCCAGGCACTGGTCGCCGCCGGCCGCACCACGGACGGCGACCGCCCGGTGCACTCGCTGCACGCGTACTTCCTGCGCCCGGGTCGGCCCGGCGTGCCCATCGTGTACCAGGTGGAGCGGGTCCGCGACGGCCTGTCGTTCACCACGCGCCGGGTCACGGCCGTGCAGCAGGGCCGCACGATCTTCAATCTGACCGCCTCCTTTCACAAGCCTGAGGAAGGACCGTTCGAGCACCAGCTGCCGCCGGCCCGTGAGGTGCCGGACCCGGAGTCGCTGCCGACGGTCTCCGAGGAGATCCGCAAGCACCTGGGCGCGCTGCCGGAGCAGTTGGAGCGGATGGCGCGTCGCCAACCCTTCGACATCCGCTATGTCGACCGGCTGCGCTGGAACGCCGAGGACATCAAGGGGGCCGAGCCGCGCAGTGCCGTGTGGATGCGCGCGGTCGGACCGCTCGGTGACGACCCGCTGGTGCACACGTGCGCACTGACCTACGCCAGTGACATGACCCTCCTGGACGCGGTCCGCATTCCGGTCGAACCGCTGTGGGGGCCGCGGAACTTCGACATGGCCTCGCTGGATCACGCCATGTGGTTCCACCGGCCCTTCCGCGCGGACGAGTGGTTCCTGTACGACCAGGAGTCGCCGATCGCCACCGGTGGCCGGGGGCTGGCCCGCGGACGCATCTACGACCTGCACGGGCGTCTGCTCGTCTCGGTTGTCCAGGAGGGACTGTTCAGGTCCCTGTAGCGGGCCGAGGGCCGGCCTGCGGCCGGGTGGGTCAGACCCGCGCGGGCCGCGTGCTTCTGCGCCGCAGCCAGGCGCGCAGACCGCGGTTGGTGCGTGGCCGGGCCTGCTCGGCCCGGTGGTGTCCCGGGCGGGCCGACGACGGCGCGGCCGCCGGCAACGCCGGGGTGCCGTGCCACTCGAAGGCTCGGGCCACGGGCTCGTCCTCCGGCTCAGGCGCCCGCGGCAGCGGTCCGCCGTTCGCCCGGGACACCACCGTCACCGGCCCGCTCTCCGGCCCGGGCGGTCCGAGCAGCGGCCGCTCGGGTGCCCGGGCCACGGTCGGTTCCGCCCCGGGCTTCGACGACGTCGGCACCGTCGGCTCCATGGGTCCTGTGACCGTGCGTGCCATGGGCGGGATGGGCCGGGCGACAGCTCGCCTGGCCGGCGCGGTGCGACGGGCGGCCGGGCGCGGGGCCGGTGAGAGGGCGCGCGCCTCCGCGAGTACATGGGCCAGTTCGCTGCGGAGCCACTCGATCTCGTCCGCGTCCTGCGCGATCGTGATCCGCTCGGCGAGGTGCGCGGCAGGCGATCCCGGCGTGCCCTGACCGGGTGGCGCGGGCCGGAACCGGTTCAGACAGGCACGCTCGTACGGATCCCTGACCAGGTCGGCGATCTCGACGGGCGAGAGGAAGGCTGCCACGGCGCCGGCCCTGACCTCAGCAGAAACCCGAGGCGGCGTCCCCGCCAGTTGCGGGCGCGCAGGTCCACCCCGGTCTCCAGCTGGCCCCGCAGGTTCTCGGGCGTACGCCCTTTGAGCAGGTGGGCGTTCTCGGCGTCCGACTTGAAGGCTCCCCTCCCTGAAGGGAGGGGATGCGTCGCCCTCCAGGGCTGAGCGGGGATTTACGGCTCAGGCCGCCACCGGAGCCGGCGGCCCCGGTGGTCTTACGCCCTCGGCACCGTCCGGGTTCCAACCTGCCCGGACCAGCATCACGCGGGCGGAGTTCTTGTCCCTGGGGGACACGGCTCCGCACGCGGTGCAGGCATACGTTCTCATCGACAGAGGCAGTGCGTGCTTGGTTCTCGCTCCGCACGTGGCACAGTCCATCGTGGTGTGCGCCGGGTGCACGAGACGGACCTCCCGCCCGTGCTTGCGGCCCGTCTCGACCAGGGCACGCTTCGTCGCGGCGATGGCGGCATCGGCCGCCTTGCGGGCCATGGTGGTCTTCGCCAGGAACCTCGGCCTGAAGTCCTCCACCGCGACCCCGTCGTGGCCGCGCATCACGGACTTGGCCCACTTGCGGGCGGTGTCCTCGCGCTGCCTCGCGATCTTCTTGTGCAGCTTCGCCGCCTGCGCCTGGGCCTTGCGGTAGCCGGCGGATGCGGGCTGTCCCTTCGGAGGCCGGCGCCGGGCCATCATCCGCTGGTACCTCGCCAGCCGCTGCGCGGCCCGCTTGCCGTGCTCGGCATGGGGGAGATCGTAGGCGTCGTCGGTGGTGGTGGCGGTCTCCTTCACACCCCAGTCCACCCCGAGCACGCGCCCCGTGGCGGCGAGCGGTTCGCTCTGCGCGGCAACGACGAAGGACACGTACCAGTGCCCGAGCGTGTCCTGGTACACGCGCACACTCGACGGGTCGGCCGGAAGGTCCCGTGACCACACCACCGTCAGCACGATCTGGCCGGCGAGGTGCAGGCGGCCGTCCTTGAGGCGGAAACCGCGCTTGGTGTAGTTCAGGCTGGGCCGCGCCTCCCGCTTCTTCTTGAAGCGGGGCATCCCGGCCCGCCGGTGCATCGGCAACCGGTCCTTGATGTCCTTCAGCGCTTTCGCCCTCGACCTGGCGAAGTCCCGAATCACCTGCTGCTGCGGCACGCTCGCGCCCTCAGCCAGCCAGGGCGTCGCCCTGCGGGCCTCGGTCAGCATCTTGTCGAGCTGAGCCGGACCACACGTCAGCTTCTCGCCACCCGCTTTGCCCTGCACGTGGACCTGCCGGGACTTGGCCACGCACTCGTTCCAGATCCAGCGGCAGCGATCCCACTCGGCTTCGAGCCGGCGCCTGGCCGTGTTCGACAGGCGCACACGGAAGGTGCACCGGGCATGCCCGGCGTCCTTCGTGCCAGCCTCCGTCGTCATGCATCCGAACCTACCCGAGCGGACTGACAGTTGAGAGTTCTTGATCATGGTGGGCGACGTCACCGCCGTGCGGGGTGGACGCCGGATCGCCCTGACGGCGATCCGGCTATCCCTGCCCTGCTCCGCAGGAGTCCGATTCCTCCCCGGCCTGAAGGCCGGGGCATCCTCGGAGGAACCCGGTGAAGTTCCGCAGGTCTTCGGCCAGATACAGCCAGACCACGGCTCGGTAGCGGTTCAGGTACCACTTCACCGGCACGAGCAGGCCCAGGCGGGCGAGGCGGGTGAACCGCCCGGCCGGGATCTTCATGAGCGCGGCGCCCTCGGCGGTGCCCACCACCCGCACGCGCTCATGGAGAGCGTCCGGATAGCCCTCCTGTGCGCGAACGCGGTCGATCTCCGCGCGTTCCACCCTGCGACCTCCTCCCCCGCCCTCGTCGGGCACGGTGCGGATGTGGCCGAGGTGCACGGCGAGGTCGAAC
Organism: Streptomyces sp. NPDC050743; assembly: GCF_044456925.1. NCBI lineage: Bacteria > Bacillati > Actinomycetota > Actinomycetes > Kitasatosporales > Streptomycetaceae > Streptomyces > Streptomyces sp. NPDC050743. The sequence goes on along the minus strand of NZ_JBITGJ010000060.1, from coordinate 41,045 downwards.
TCGCCTCGTTTGAGACTCAGTTCCCGGGCGGCGTGGCTCGGGGTGCAGGTGGTGGGCCGGGGCGGGCTGAAGGTGTTTGCCGACATGGTCGTACTCCCCGTGGAGTCGCTGGCTCACGCCCTGTGCGTTCGCCGTGCACACACCGTAGCCAAATCGGACCAGGGCTTGGCGGCCCTGTGGATAACTCCGCGACGCGAGGAGAAAGTGCAGGTCAGGCGTCTGTGACGGGGGTGCGCTCCGGTTGCCTGGCGTCGACGCCGAGGTGCTCGCCGACGCGATTGACGAGCAGGGCCATCTCGTAGGCGATCTGGCCGATGTCGGCCTCAGCGCCGCTGAGCACGCACAGGCAGCTGCCGGTGCCGGCCGCGGTCACGAACAGCACCGCGTCGTCGTACTCGATCATGGTCTGGCGTACCCTGCCGGCGCCGAAGTGGCGTCCCGATCCCTTGGCCAGGCTGTGCAGCCCGGACGCCACGGCGGCCAGATGCTCGGCGTCCTCGCGGCGTAGGCCCGTGCTCGCGCCCGTGACCAATCCGTCGTTCGACAGGACCAGCGCGTGCCGCACGTCGTCCAGTCGCTCGGTCAGATCGTCCAGGAGCCAGCCGAGTCCCTGGTTCTGCGCCATCTCCGTCTCCCCGTGTGATGTCTCCCCCTGGCTGGAGGAACTCCCCGCCAGCCTTCCCCACGTCCGGCGTCCGGGCAAGCAGGATGGGCGCATGGCACAGAAGATGACCGACGAGGAATGGCGGGCGTTCGTCTCGCACGGCACCCGGACCGGCAAGCTGTCCACCGTTCGCGCCGATGGGAGCCCTCATGTGGCCCCGATCTGGTTTCTGCTGGACGGGGACGAACTGGTCTTCAACACGGGCAAGGACACGGTGAAGGGGCGCAATCTCGCCCGGGACGGGCGGGTCGCCCTGTGTGTGGACGACGATCGGCCGCCGTTCCACTTCGTGGTGCTGAACGGCCGGGCGCGGTTGTCCGAGGACCTGGACGAGCTGCGGCATTGGGCCACCCGGATCGCCGCCCGGTACATGGGTGAGGACCGCGCCGAGGAGTACGGCGCCCGCAACGGCGTTCCGGGTGAGCTGCTGGTCCGGGTCCCGGTCGACCAGGTGGTGGCCGTGAGGGATCTGGCGGCCTGAGCGGCGGGGTCAGCCGACAGAGTCCAGGAGCCGGGCGGTGTGCATCCGCCCGGCGTACTCGACGAGCCGGATCAGGACTTCCTTGCCGGAGTCCCGGTCACGGGCGTCACACAGCACCACGGGGGTGCCGCGGTCCAGGTCGAGGGCACGTGAGACGTCGTGAGCGCCGTAGGTGCGTGCGCCTGGGAAGCAGTTGACGGCCACCACGAACGGGATGTGCCGGTGCTCGAAGTAGTCGACCGCGGGAAAGCAGTCCTCCAGGCGCCGGGTGTCCGCGAGGACGACGGCGCCGAGGGCGCCCTGCGACAACTCGTCCCAGAGGAACCAGAAGCGGTCCTGTCCCGGTGTACCGAAGAGGTAGAGGGACAGACCGGAGCGGATGGTGATGCGGCCGAAGTCCATGGCGACGGTGGTGGTGACCTTCTGGTCCACGCCGTCGGTGTCGTCCACCAACTGCCCTGCCTCGCTGAGGAGTTCCTCGGTGCGCAGCGGCCGGATCTCGCTGACGGCCCCGACCAGGGTCGTCTTGCCGACGCCGAACCCCCCGGCGACCAGTATCTTCAGCGCCAGGGCGGTGTTGTCGCCGACGGCTTCGGAGTGCTCGGTGACCATCATCACTTCTCTCGGGAGGGCCGGCTGCGGTGGGCGTCCGTCTGCTGCGGGCGCGAAGGCAGCATCATGACAACGGAGCGGCACCACCGGGTTATTGGACCAGAATGCACCTGATGTGACTGACTTGGGTCCGGTCGGGAGCGGAACGCGTACAGATCGGGACGCTGCGCGGTGTACGCCGGCTTCGGAACGTTCATCTACAGTGCTCGCAGTCCCGCGATGACCTCGCGCAGAATCCGCTCGTCGGGCAGGTGGGCCGGCGGCACGGGGCGGCTGATGACCACGCAGCCGAGTTCCAGGAGGTCGCCGAGGAGCACCCTGACGACGCCGACGGGAAGGTCGGCGTCCGCCGCGAGCTCGGCGACGGACTGTGTCTCCGTGCGGCACAGCTCGATCAGGGCCCGGTGCTCGGGGCCGAGAGCGGCGTCCTCGAGCGCCGGTGCCGCGGGGTCGAGGGTGACGAGGGCGATCAGGTCGAAGCGCACCCCGGTGGGACCCGGCTGGGTGCGCCCGCCCGTCATCGCGTACGGGCGCACGAGTGGCCCGGCCTCGCCGTCGTACCACTGGCTGCCCGGCTCCCACGGACCGGCGCTCTGGTTCTCGGTCATCTGTGCCGCCTGTTCCGGGTCATCCGGCTGCGGGCGGCTGCGCGGCGACCCGCGGTGGCGTGTACAGGTGCTCGCCGACCTGTTTGACCAGGCGCGCCATCTCGTAGGCGACCAGCCCGATGTCGGCGTTGACGGCGGTGAGCAGGGCGAGGCAGGAACCGTCACCGGCGGCGGCCACGAAGAGGAACGCGTCGTCCATCTCAACCATGGTCTGCCGCACGCCGCCCGCTCCGAAGTGCCGTCCCGCGCCCTTGGCGAGGCTGTTGAACCCGGAGGCCACGGCGGCGAGGTGCTCGGCGTCCTCCCGCGCGAGGGCGGTGGAGGCGCCGACGGCGAGTCCGTCGTTGGAGAGCACGACGGCGTGCCGTACCTCGCTCACGCGCATCACCAGGTCGTCGAGCAACCAGTCCAGTTCGCCGGAGCGCTGGCCGGCACTCGTGTTCGGGTCCTGGATCATGCCGGGTCTCCTTCGCTGCTGTCACTGCCCGTTTCGGGTTCCGGGGCGGCACCGCGCCCGGGCTGTCTGCCGCCGCCGCGAGCCCAGCCGTCGCGGTAGGCGGCCATGCGGTCCCGTACCAGTTCGGGGGTGCGCCGTTCGTCGCTGTGCCGTGCGGTCTCGGGCGCGGGCGCTTCGGGACGCTGCTGGCGGAGCTGGGGTGCGAGGCTGGCCTGGCGCACACGGCGTGGGAGGTCGTCGCTGCTCTCGGAGTCGCTCGGCGGTCGGTGCAGCCTCAAGGTGGTGACTCCGGGGGGTGGTTTTTCGTCGCCGGTTCCGTGCGGGCCCGGCTCGTCGGTGGCGCCGTGCGGGGCGGGAACGGTGGCCGCGAGGGCGGGCCGGTCCGAGCCTGCGGCCACGGCCTCCTGACGTGAGCTGTCGGGCACGCGCGCGTACTCGCGTTCCGGCTCCTGCCGGGATTGCTCACCTTGGTGGGAGGAACGTTCCACCGGGCCGCCGTGCAGCAGGGCGGTGGGCAGCAGGACGACCGCGGTGGTGCCTCCGTACGGTGAGGTGCGCAGATGTACCTTGACGTCGTGCCGGGAGGCGAGCCGGCTGACGACGAAGAGTCCGAGCCGGTCGCTGTCGAACAGGTCGAGGGCCTCGGACTGTTCGATGCGGCGATTGGCCTTCGCGAGGGTCTCGGCGCCCATGCCGAGTCCTCGGTCCTCTATCTCCAGTGCGTAGCCGTTGCCCACGGGTTCCCCGGTGACGCGTACGCGCGTGTGGGGCGGGGAGAACTGGGCGGCGTTCTCGACGAGTTCGGCGAGCAGGTGGGTGAGGTCGGCGACTGCGGTGCCGATGACGTGGGCCTCGGGGAGCTGACGCACCTCCACGCGCGCGTAGTCCTCGACTTCCGACACGGCGGCCCGTACGACGTTGGTCAGGGACACCGGCATGCGCCAGGCCCGGCCGGGTGCGGCGCCGGAGAGGATGATCAGGCTTTCGGCGTGGCGCCGCATGCGCGTGGTGAGGTGGTCCAGGCGGAAGAGGTCGCTCAGCTCGTTGGGGTCGTCCGAGCGACGCTCCATGCTGTCCAGGAGGCTGAGCTGGCGGTGGACCAGGACCTGGCTGCGGCGGGCCAGATTGACGAAGACACCGGAGATGCCGCTGGCGAGTTCGGCGCGTTCGACGGCGGCGCGCAGGGCGGCGCGGTGGACGGTGGTCAGCGCTTCCGAGACCTGCCCCGTCTCGTCCTCGGCGGGTGGTCCGGCGGGCGCCTCCGCCTGGATGTCGATCTCCTCGCCCGCGCGCAGTCGGCGCATGGCTTCGGGGAGTTTGCGGCGGGCGATCTCCAGGGCGTCGTTGCGCAGGCTCACGAGTTCGACCACGAGACCGCGTCCGATGCGGACCGAGATGACGAGCGAGGTGGCGACGGCGGCCAGGCCGAGGAGCACGGCGGCGCCCGCGGGGCTGAGCAGGCCGCGGGTGAAGGGGTCGGCCCGGCCCGCGACGGCCTGGCCCGTGTCCGCCGCGATGCCCTGCATACCGTCCTGCACGCGCGCGTGGGCTGTGTTCCAGGCGGCCGGCGGCGCCGCGTCGGCCGGCTTGCCGCCGGGCCCGGCGGAAATGATCTTGTCCTCGGCGGCTCCGAGAGCGGTGTAGGTGTCGCTGTGGGCCAGTTCCTGCCAGGCGGCGCGCTGGGCGTCGGGCAGATCGGCGACCGCGGACTCGGTGAGGGTACGGCGCGCGGCGACGGCGGCGCCGAACAGCCGTAGCCGCTCGCCCTGCAGCTGACCTGCGCTCCGCGCGCTGCCGAGCAGGGTGTCCTCCTGGGCCAGCGCCTCGGCGGCCCGGCTGAATTCGAGCAGCACGCGCGCGTCCGAGCCGACGTCGTCCCGCTGGATGCCGGTGAGGGCGCCGTCCATGGTGAAGGCCGCGCCGATCGTCTTCGTGTACTGGGCGTACACCGCGTCCCAGGCGGCCTTGTGGTCGAGTACGGCCGTGCGCAGGGTGCGCAGGTGCTCGGCACCGGTGACGAAGGTGTCGAGGCGCTCGGAGACACCGGCGGGCAGTTCCTGGCTGTCGGCGACGGTGTTGTCGCCGCCGAGCCGCAGCTTGGCCACCGCCCGGTCGGTGCGGGCGGCCAGGCTTCGCAAGTCGGTGCCGTCGCCCGTGCCCGCCGTGGCGTAGCGCACGGCTGCGGTGCGCTCGGCCTGGAGGGCGGCGACCGCCGCGGCCACCGGGGTGCGCAGTTCGGCGTCGACCCGCTGGGACTGCCGCAGCCGGGCCACGTCCTGGGCGGTGGTGACGGTGGCGTACGCCCACAGGGCGAGCAGGGAGACGACCGGCACCATCAGCAGGCTGACCACCTTGGCGCGCACGGTGCGGGGGCGCAGATACCGGCGGTTGCCACGCGCGCGTGCCTTGGCCGGCGTGCCGAGCGGGCGGTTGGCCTCCTCGGCCGCGGGTGGTCCGGCGTGTGCGCGGCGGCCGCGCGGCGGATGCGCGGGAGTGCCGGCTTTCGGGGTGGTACGGGGTGGGCGCATGGCCTCCTCGCTCGGAACGTGGGTCGGGGCGCTCGGGCCGGGCTCCCGCTAGCGGGCGATGCTCTCGACGGGCCGCTGGGCGGAGGCGGACGCCTTTCGCTCGTCGGCCGTGGGCGAGAGGGCGACGAAGGCCGAGGTGATGAACAGGTAGGACCCGAGGCCGACGGCGAGGGGGAAGATGAACTGCATCGCCGTGGCCCCGGGCAGGGCCTCGCCGGAGGGGTTCACATGCACCTTCACCGCGAATATCCCGGTGTAGTGCATGCTGCTGACGGCCGCTCCCATGACGAGGGAGGCGACGGTGACCGCGAGGGGCGACTTGATGTTGAGCCCGGCCCACAGGGCCGCGGTCGCCGCCACGACGGCGATCAGCACCGACACTCCGACGAGGACGGGGTCGTACTTGACGCCGCCGTGCAGCCGGACCGCCGCCATGCCCAGGTAGTGCATGCTCGCGACGCCCAGCCCGGTGGTGAGGCCGCCGATGAGGAGCGCCCGGGTGCGGTCGCGGCTGTAGCCGACGGCGAAGACGCCGGCACAGACGACGACCATGGCGACGAGGAGGCTGAGGATGGTCAGCGGCACGTTGTAGCGGATGTCGGTGCCGCTGACGCGGAAGCCGAGCATGGCCACGAAGTGCATGGTCCAGATGCCCGTCCCGATCGCGGAGGCCGCGGTGATGAGCCAATTGCGGCGCGAGCGGCCGGTGGTGCCGAGCGCGCGAACGGTGCAGCGCAGTCCGAGCGCGGCGCCTATGCAGGCCATGGCGTACGACAGTACGGGGGTCAGCCAGCCGAAGGCGGCGTGGTCCAGGTGTCCCATGGCCAAGGGACGCTAGGGGGGCACGGTCGCACAAAGAGGGCGCATTTCGAAACGTGTTGGAATATGACAGGCAGATGCGACGGAACGATCGGGTCCGGCCCGAACATGTGCGCCTATGTATCCCCCACGACGGTGAGGAATCATGCGGAACATGAGCGACGACCACACACACGTGCAGGAGTTCTTCACCGCCCGCGCGGCCGACTGGGACAGCCGGTTCCCGGACGACGGTCCCGCCTACGCCGCGGCGGTAGCCGATCTCGGACTGCGGCCCGGCGACCGCGTGCTCGACGCGGGCTGCGGCACGGGGCGTGCCCTGCCGCCGCTGCGGGCCGCCGTGGGCGCGTCCGGGGTGGTGCTGGGCGCCGATCTGACGTCCGCGATGCTCGAGGCCGCGGTGCGGGCGGGCCGCGACCGGTACGCGCGCCTGCTGCGGGCGGACGTCGCCGCGCTGCCGCTGCGCTCCGGCTCGCTGGACGCCGTGTTCGCGGCCGGCCTGATCGCCCATCTGCCGCATCCGGAGCAGAACTTGCGGGAGCTGGTCCGAGTGGTGCGGCCCGGCGGCATGCTCGCGCTGTTCCATCCCATCGGCCGTGCGGCTCTGGCGGCACGTCAGGGCCGGCAGATCACACCCGACGACCTACGCGCCGAGACCAACCTCGGTCCGCTGCTGCACCGCTCTGGATGGAACATGACGTCGTACGTCGACGAGGACGCCCGTTTCCTCGCGCTCGCGGTGCGCCGGCGCGAGGACTGAGCGTCGCATCGCCGAGAGCCGGACGGGTCAGTCCGTTCCGGCAAGGGCCGCCGCGAAGGCGTCGGGGTTGTCGAACATGACGTTGTGCCCGGCGCCCGGCACCGTCACCACGCGCACTCCCGCGGCTTCCAGGCTCTCCCGGCCCTCCAGTTCGCCGCTCAGCTCACCCTGGAGATAGACCCGCTCGACGGGCAGCTTTTCCAGGATCGTACGCATCACCGGCTCCGAGCCCCGGCGGAGGCCGACGGCGCTGCGGTGCAGGGCGCGCGGGTCGGCCAGCCGCATGGTGGCCGCCCACAGCGGACCGACGGTCTGCATCACGCGCGCGTGCTGCTCGTCGACGAAGTCGTCCTCTTCATGGGCGGCGATTCCGCTGCTGGCGGCCGTGAGCGGCGGGAAGGCGTCGAGGTTGGCCTCTGTGAGGATCAGCCGGGAGGCCAGGTCGGGCCGCCGGTGGGCCAGCACGATGGCCACGGCACCGCCCATACTGTGCGCGATCAATTCAGCGCCGCGGACACCGGCTTGGTCGAGCGCGACCGCCACCGCGTCGGCGTGCTCCTCCAGCGTGTAGCCGAACGTCCCGGGCCGGTCGCTGAGGCCGTGTCCCGGCAGATCCACGAACAGACTGCGCCGGCCCGCGAGTTCGGCACGGGCGGCGATGTGCGCGTGGTAGACGGCGGACATCGACCCGAGCCCGTGCAGATACACCCGCGCGGGTTCCGCCCCCGGTGCCTCGGTCCAGCGGATCCGGCTGCCCTCACTGTCGAACACGGCCTGCTTCACGTTGCCCTCCCTGGCATCCACCGACGCTGAAACTATACATCGCCATCGATGTATAGCTGCAAGGAAGTATCGGGTGGCGAGGTACAGCGCCCCGGGCGAGAATGCGACCGTGCTCGAACTCGCCATCCTCGGTTTCCTCTACGACGCCCCGCTGCACGGTTACGTCCTGCGCCGGCACATCGCGGCCCTCACCGGCCATGTGCGGCCCATCGCCGAGAGCACGCTGTACCCGGCGATCAAGCGGCTGGAGAAAGCAGGTCTGCTGGTCCGGGCCACCGAGCCGGGCGCCGTGGCCGCACCGCGCCACGTACTGAGGCTGACCGAGGAGGGCAGGCGTGAGCTCAGGCGCCGGCTCGCCGAGCCCGCGCAGCGCGAGATCACCGACGAGAACCAGTGGTTCACGCTGCTCGCGTTCCTGCGGCACCTGGAGGATCCCGCCGCCCAGGCGGCGGTGCTGCGACGCCGGCTGGCCTTTCTGGAGGAGCCGGCGAGCTTCTTCTACGACGGCGACCGGCCGCTGCGCGCCGAAGAGCTGGACGACCCGTTCCGGCGCGGTGTCCTCACCATCGCGCGTGCCACGAGCCGGGCCGAGCTGGCCTGGCTGCGCGACACCCTCGCCTCACTCGACGGCATCGGGCGCTGAGCCGTCCCGGCGCCGCACCGGGCAGCCGCGCAGCCCGGGCACCGGGCGAGTGCCCAGGTCCGCCACCCGGTAGCCGTCCGGATAGCCCTTGATCTCCCAGTTCTGCCGTGCGAAGTGCGGGGCACGGCGCGGCGGCAGCAGCCGGACGAGCCGGCCACGCGTGCGTACGGCCCGACGCACGAGAGCCGAGGTGGCCGCGCCGGGCGGGGTGTAACGGAAGGCGCGCAGCAGCGGTTCGTCGAGCAGAGCGAGCGTCGCGGTGCGCAGCAACGGCGCCAGAGGACGCGGGTACCAGGACGCCATCAGGTCGAGTGTGGCGTCCGAGACCCGCCGGGACTGCTCGTCCCAGCCGAAGTGTTCCTCCTCGTACGCGTCGAGGAGCGCCTCGAACTCCTCGTACGTCTCGGGGATACCGGGAATTCCCAGGTGCCGGCCGAGGGTGCGGTAGTACTCGGCGGTGGCGACGATCTCGTGCCGCGACAGCCGCCGCCAGCCGTAGGCGTCGATCCAGCGCCTCGGCATCACGACGAACGTGCTCAGCACATACCGCATGTCGTCGTCGCTGATGTCGTAGCTGCGGTGCATCTGGTTGATGCGGCGGATCGCGGTACGGCCCTCCTCGGAGGCGAAACCGTGCTCGACGACGGTGTCGAGGAGCAGCGCGGTGTCGTCGTACCGCTTCTGGGTGCGCTCGGTCAGCTCCGCCGTCCGCGCGAGCAGCCGCCCGATGCTGGGCACGGCGTACGTGCGGTACAGGGCCAGCTCCAGGGCGCGGGTGTAGTCCCAGGGGAACTCGAACGCCACGCTGAGCCGGTAGATCTCCAGGGCGTCCGCCACGGGGTCCAGCCGCCGGATCTGCCCGAGCCGCTCGAAACGCTTCACGACGTCGTCCCCCTTCTGCCGCGGAAAGGACAACTCTACGTTGAAAGACAGCAGATGAACGATCGACGACGACCCCGTTCGGGGGGAGGGTGGTCCGCGTGTTCGGCCAGATACGCAAGTATGCCGCCAGACTCCGCGCCTCCACGCACGCGGAGCCGGTGAGCACTCGGGAAAGGCGTGCGCACAACTTGTTCGAAGCTGCGGCCACTTATGTCGTGGCGCGCGCGGAGGACGACCAGGACCGGATCGAGGAGGCGGCGGCCTGGGTGTCGCCGGAGGCGCTGTCCTTCGGGGTGAGCGAACTCGCCTGCCGGGCCGTCGTCGCATTGGCCCGGGAGCGCGAGGAGTCGCCCGCGGCGGTGGCCCGTGATCTCCTCGGACTGCCCACGGGCTGAGCGGAAGCTCTCGGTCCGCCGTGGTCGTTTCGCCCCCGTCCAGGCGGAAACCTGCAGCTCCGCGTGGTGTGAGGAGTCGTGACAAGCGGCTTCCGCTCGCACTAGGGTGCGCGCCGATGGACGAACCACTGGGAGGCAGGGATGGCCGGGACCGCCGATGAGGCCGTCGCCGCCGCGGACGATGCGCTGTACGTACTGACGGCGCTGCTGCTGACGCCGGCGCAGTTTCCGAGCGTGCTGGGCGACGACTACCCGGAGGCGTGTGCGGCGCTGGGACTCGCGCCGCTCGCCGACGGGTACGGGCTGGTGCTGGGCCAGGACGGCGACGGTGCGCGCTGGACGGTCGTGATCGACGACGTCTCGCTGGTCGCCGTGGCGATCGCGTCCTGGGACTGCGGCATGGAGTACGAGCTGTCCCCGGACGAGCGCGCGGTCGTGGCCGCCCTTCCGGGCTGGCCGCTGGCCGTCGCCGTCGCGGCTCCCGGTGTCCCCGCCCCGCACGACCCCGATCCCGAGGTGGCGGACCGGCCCGCGCTCAGCCCGCCGGACACCAGCTCCTGGGGACCCGCCCAGCGCCGCCTGGGCGCCGACGAGATAGCCCTGCAGTGGGCGACATGGCGGGAGCAGCTCAAGGACGAGGAATTCTCCGCGCCGGCCGGGCAGGTGAAGCCGGACGCAGAGGAGCAGCCGAGCGAGCCAGAGACAGCCGAGGAGTCGTCGCCGGAGGGCGGGCAGGGCGTGCCGCGCCACCAGGGGATCAGGCGGGTGCTCGCGGAGGCACGCGCCTACGTCGAGTCGCCGCCGCCGCTCGGCCGGGTCCGCTCGTCGTTCGCCCCCGGTGACGCCCGTACGTTGCGCGCCGACGGCCCCGGCTGGTCGATCGTGGCCCGCACCGACGACATCGCCTTCGTCCTGCTCGACGAGGAGCCCGGGGAGGTCCTTCCGGTGGGCCGTGGCCCCGAGCTACCGGGCCTGCTGGAGGCACTCGACAAGATGGCCGTACGGCCCATCTGAGGCAGGGGGCGGGGCCGGCATGCGACGCGGGACGCCTCTCCGGCCCACCGCCTGACGCCGGGCCCCACCGCCCTGCCCCCTGTTGCCGGTCGCGTGTACGGTCGCCGGGGCAAGCGGCGGCAATCTCGCCATCGTGGCCGGACGACCGCAGGCCCGCCGCCACCCAAGGCCAGACGACGACCGAACCGCCTGTCCAGGAACCGTGGCCGAACTACGACCGCACCGCCCACCCGGGAACCCGAGGCCGGAACTACGACCGCAGCGCCCACGCGAGGACTCGGCGCGGCCGGAACCGCCGCCCAGCCCGGCACGCTCTGCGACGGCCCTACCGCCGGTTCTGAGCCTTGGTGACCCCGCGCGGTGCGAGTGCGAGACCTCAGGGCAAGCACCCAGCCCTGCCGCGAGGGGGCCTGATGCCACCCCCAAGGCCCAGGCGCGCCCCTGAGGCCCTTGCGGACCCCGCAGTCGCCTCCGCGCGCTTCCCGGCGGTGTCCGCCGCCGGGAAGCGCGCGGCTCTCACGTCTCAGTGGCCGGATCCATCCGCGGCGCCGGCGGTCCGGTCAGCGGCCGAGTTCTTTGCGCGTGACCCGGCGGAGCCTGCGCCGCTGTGAGGGGTCCAGCGCCAGATACGCCGCGACCGGAACCCCGACCACGATCAGGAACGCCACCCACCAGGGCAGCCAGATCAGCAGGATCAGCCCGACCGCCACACCCCCGACGGCGATCTTCGCATTGTTGGACATGAGCGTCGCCTCCTTCGCGGCCACTGCCGCTCTCTGCTCTGAGAACGGGCCCCCGCTCCCCGCGGTTCCAGAGCTCGCCCCTGAGACATCCCTGAGCCCCACCCCCTAGTGGACGAGGCTCGCCGCCCGTGCGGATCGACGCGCGGCCTCATCCGCGTCGAACGGGGCCGTGCCAGCACTCCACGTCCCATCGTGCTCCTGGGAGCGAGAGTCCCCCGGCATGCCGTGCCCGCGAGTGCCACGACCGTTGGCCACCACTCGAACAGATTGTGAAATGCCCGGGATCACGACGCCAGTATGCCGGGGCTTCCTTGGGCGTGCTGTACCCTCGGCGACTTCAACCCCAGGTAGTCAAATTTGAGGAGTGCGGCAGAGCTGTGCAGACCATTCCCACGGCACCACCCTCCGAGCTCTCCGAACTGGCCCACTGCTGCGCGGTGTTCCTGCCCTCCGATCCGGCGCGCACCGGCCGGATCGCCTTCTGGCAACCGGACGGCGAGGCCCCTCCCGCCCTAGCCGGTCCCGGCGGCGCCGACAGCTCCCCGGCGGAACTGGACATCATGCTGCCCACGGCGGACGGGGGCGTCGAACCGGTCCGTACGCCCGCGCTCCTGCTGCCCGTGCAGCGCGCCCTGCCGTTGCTCACACGCGCGCTTGAAGGCTCCCCTCCCTGGAGGGAGGGGATGCGTCGCCCTCCAGGGCTGAGCGGGGATTTACGGCTCAGGCCGCCGCCGGAGCCGGCGGCCCCGGTGGTCTTACGCCCTCGGCACCGTCCGGGTTCCAACCTGCCCGGACCAGCATCACGCGGGCGGAGTTCTTGTCCCTGGGGGACACCGCTCCACACACGGTGCAGGCATACGTTCTCATCGACAGAGGCAGTGCGTGCTTGGTTCTCGCTCCGCACTTGGCACAGTCCCTCGTGGTGTGCGCCGGGTGCACGAGACGGACGTCCCGCCCGTGCTTGCGGCCCATCTCGCACAGGGCACGCTTCGTCGCGGCGATGGCGGCATCGGCCGCCTTGCGGGCCATGGTGGTCTTCGCCAGGAACCTCGGCCTGAAGTCCTCCACCGCAACCCCGTCGTGGCCGCGCATCACGGACTTGGCCCACGTGCGGCCGGTGTCCTCCCGCCGCCGCGCCACCTTCTTGTGCAGCTTCACCGCCTGGGCCTGCGCCTTGCGGTAGCCCGCGGATGCGGGCCGTCCCTTCGGACGCCGCCGCCGGGCCATCATCCGCTGGTACCTCGCCAGCCGCTGCGCGGCCCGCCTGCCGTGCTCGGCATGCGGGAGATCGTAGGCGTCGTCGGTGGTGGTGGCGGTCTGCTTCACCCCCCAGTCCACGCCCAGGACGCGGCCGCTCTCACAGAGCGGCTCAACCTGAGCCGGGACGACGAAGGACGCATACCAGTGGCCGAGGCTGTCCTGGTACACCCGCACACTGGACGGGTCGGCCGGCAGGTCCCGCGACCACACCACCGTCAGCACGATCTGGCCCGCGAGGTGCAGACGGCCGTCCCTGAGGCGGAAACCGCGCCGGGTGTAGTTCAGGCTCGGCCGCGCCTCCCGCTTCTTCTTCCACCTGGGCATCTGGGCCCGGCGCTGCTGCGGCAACCGGTCCCCGATGTCCTTCAGCGCCTTGGCACGGGACGTGGCGAAGTCGCGTATCACCTGCTGCTGAGGCACCGACGCGCCCTCAGCCAGCCATGGCGTCGCCCCGCGTGCCTCGGTCAGCATCTTGTCCAACTGCCCCGGACCACAGGTCACCTTCTCGCCCGTCGCCCGGCTCTGCGCGTGGACCTGCTGGGACTTCGCGACGCACTCATTCCAGATCCACCGGCAGCGCGCCCACTCCGCTTTGAGTGCGCGCCGCGCGGCAGCCGACAGGCGCACACGGAAGGTGTACCGGGCATGCCCGGTGTCCTTCGTGGTCGCTTCTGTCGTCATGCATCCGAACCTACCCGAGGGCACTGACAGTTGAGAGTTCTTGATCATGGTGGGCGGCATCACCGCCGTGCGGGGTGGACACCGGATCGCCCTGACGGCGATCCGGCTATCCCTGCCCTGCTCCGCAGGAGTCCGATTCCTCCCCGGCCTGAAGGACTTTGTTGGCGGATTCGGTGACTGCCCTTGGGGATCATGTTTGGTCGGGCAGTCTGGTGGGGGTTCGGTCCCTCTCGCGGGGAGGCAAGGGAGGGCTGCGATGTCGCTGCACCCTGTGTCCGCCCCACCCGTTCCGGAGGCCACCGCGCGGGTGGCGCGGGCAGCGTTCCGCAAGGGATGCCTGGCCATGCGGATCCGGGACGAGCTCGGTCCGCTGTTCGAGGACGAGCAGTTCGCTTCGGCGTTCCCGCGCCGGGGTGGCCCGGCCTGGTCGCCGGGGCAGTTGGCGATGGTCAGCGTGCTGCAGTTCGCGGAGGGGCTGACGGACCGGCAGGCCGCGGATGCGGTGCGCGGGCGGATCGACATCAAGTACGCGCTCGGCCTGGAGCTGGACGATCCAGGGTTCGACTTCTCCGTGCTCAGCGAGTTCCGGGACCGGCTGATCACGCACGGTCTGGAGGAGCTGGTCCTTGACCGGCTGCTGGAACGGGTGGGCGAGCTGGGGCTGGTGCGGGCGGGCGGCCGCCAGCGCACCGACTCCACGCACGTGCTGGCCCAGGTGCGGACGCTGAACAGGATGGAGTTCGTCGGCGAGACTCTGCGCGCTGCGCTGGAGGCGCTGGCCGTCGCGGCGCCCGGCTGGCTGCGGCAGGTCGCCGCGCCCCAGTGGTTCGAACGCTACGGCAAGCGCATCGACTCCTTCCGCTTCCCCAAGGGCGCCGACGCCCGGCAGCGGTGGGCGCTGGCCGTGGGAGAGGACGGATTCGCGCTGCTTGAGGCCCTCTACGCGCCCGATGCACCGGTCTGGCTGCGCGATGTTGAGGCAGTACAGGTACTGCGCACCGCATGGGTCCAGCAGTACCACCGCGACGAGAAGGGGGTGCGCTGGCGGGAGGGCAAGGACCTCCCGCCGGGCAGGCTGAGGCTGTCCAGCCCCTACGACACCGACACCCGCTACAGCGTCAAGCGCGGCGCGGGCTGGGACGGCTACAAGGTCCACTTCACCGAGACCTGCGAGCCGGACGCCCCGCACCTGATCACGAACGTGGTCACCACCGACGCCACCGTCCCCGACGCGGAGATCACCGAGCCCGTCCACCACGCTCTGGCCGCACGCGGCCTGCTGCCGGGGATCCATCTGGTCGACTCCGGCTACACCTCCGCCGCCCTGCTGGTGGCTGCCACCGGGCAGGACATCGAGCTGATGGGGCCGGTCTTCGCCGACACCACCGCCCAGGGCAGGGCCGGCGACGGCCTCGGGCAGGACGCCTTCACCATCGACTGGCCGGCCCGAGCGGTCACCTGCCCCCGCGGCCAGCGCAGCATCAGCTGGTCCGCACAACGCAAACCCACCGGCACCGAGATCATCCGGGTCCACTTCGCCAAGACCGACTGCGACGCCTGCCCGGTCCGCGCCAAGTGCACCAGCGCCACCAACCCCAAGTACGGCCGCAGCCTGACCCTGCTCACCCAACCCCAGCAGCAAGCTCTTGACCAGCGCCGACGTGAACAGCAGACCGATGAGTGGAGGGCCGCCTACGGCACCCGCGCCGGAGTCGAAGGCACCATCTCCCAGGCCGTCCGGGTGACGCGGACACGCACTACGCCCTACCGCGGGCTGCACAAGACCCACCTCGGTCACGTCCTGACCGCCGCCGGACTCAACCTTCACCGCCTCGACGGCTGGTGGACCGACACCCCCATCGGCACCACCCGTATCAGCCGATTCGCCCGCCTCGGACTGGAACTGGCCGCCTGAACACCGAATCCGCCAACAAAGTCCTGAAGGCCGGGGCATCCTCGGAGGAACCCGGTGACGCGGAACTGGCCGCCCTGGTGGAACTGCGCGGGGAGGCACGATGAGTCGCTACGACGACGAGCAGGGGCAAGAGGACGAGGCGGGGCGCACGTTCGCCGCGCTGCCGCCCGCACGCGCGTGTGAGTTCGCCCAGAGCTGGTGGGGCCGCGCATGGCTGCGGGCCCTGGAGGACGCCGCCCTGGACACGTCGGCGGTCAAGGCGGGCCGCAGGCTCGCCCGGGCGGGCGCAGCGGGCGCGGTGACCGTGCGGCCGGGCCGGGTCACCGCCGTCGTACGCGACCGCGGAGGCGCGGCCCACCGGGCCGACGTCCTGGTGCCGGAGCTGTCGGAGGAGGAGTGGGGGCGGTTCCTGGACCTGGCCGTGGAGCAGGCCGGGCACATGGCCGCGCTCCTCGACGGCGAGCTGCCGCCGCACCTGATCGAGGACGCCGCGTCCGGCGGGATCGAGCTTCTGCCGGGCCTGGGCGATCTGGAGCCCGAGTGCGACTGCGGGACATGGGACCACTGCGGGCACACCGCCGCGCTGTGTCACCAGGTGGCGCGCCTGCTGGACGAGGATCCGTTTCTGCTTCTGCTGCTGCGCGGACGCGCGAAGCAGGCGTTCCTGACGGACCTGCATGTGCGCCGTACGGCGCCCCGCTCGGGACCCTCCACGTCCGCCGTCGGCGGCGTGGACGCGGCGGAGGCGTGGGCGGCCGGGGACATCCTGCCTCCACTGCCCGAGCTGCCGGGTCTTCCGCTGACGCCGGGCACGCCGCCGTCCCTCGCCGCCGGGACGGCACCGGCGCCCGGTATCGACCCGTTGGCGCTGGAGCACCTCGCGGGCCGCACCGCGGTGGAGGCGTACCGGCTCCTTACGGAGGCCCTCCACTCGGATCCTTGGGACAGCACTGCTCTGACGCCCGTCCAGGACGCGGTGCGACTCGCGTGCGGAGCGCCCTCCGGCGCCGTCACCGAGCGGCTCGCGCTGCGGTCGGGCCGTGGCCGCGAGGAGCTGGCCACGGCCGTCCGCGCCTGGCGCGCCGGGGGTGTGGCGGCGCTGACGGTGCTCGACGAGAAGTGGCAGGTGGAAGGCGTGTCGCTCGCACGCGCGCGTGCGGCGCTCGAAGCGGCCTGGGAGGAGGATGAGCGGCCGCCGTTCCACACAAGCGGCAATCGGTGGACGGTTCCAAGCGAAGGGGTTCAGCTGCGCCTCGGCCGCGACGGCCACTGGTGGCCGTATCGCGACGAAGCCGGCCGGTGGATTCCTGCGGGCGGACCGGATCGTGATCCGGCGACGGCACTCGCGACGGCACGGCTCGGCACCGACTCCGAGGGGAGCAACGGTTTCTGACGGCTGGTCATATCCGAAACCACCGCGATCCGATGAACGGCCGATGCCGGCTGTTCACGCCGTGGTCGTACGGCGTTCCTGATGGGGCCCAAATCTGGCCGCTGTCAACGAACTTGTCCTTTCAGGAGGCCCGATGTCCCCGCACGACGCAGGCCGGCGCCGCGTCCACCGTTCCGTCGCCACGGGCCTGCCCCTGGCCCTGGCGGCCGCCCTCGTGGCCGCGGGAACGGCCACGGCGGCGCCGTACCGGGACGCCCGCGTCATCCGCACGGCGACGCTCGGCGAGATCCCGCTCGGCACGTTCAGCAACGCACTGCTCCCCGGCAGCGTCGACGACGACCACGGGGTGAAGCTCGGCGGCATCGGCAGTGACATCTACCCGGCGGGCCGCAAGGGCGAGTACTGGACGGTGACCGACCGCGGCCCCAACGGACAGATCAAGGTGGACGGCAAGAAGCGCCGCACCTTCCCCGTGCCGGGATTCGACCCCGCCATCGTGAAGATCCGGGTCTGCGGAGACACGGTCCAGGTCATCGACGCGATCCCCCTCACCACCTCCTCCGGGAAGGCCGTCACCGGACTGCCCGACCAGCAGAGCCGCGACGAGGCGCCGTACACCTACGACGCGAAGACGCCGCTCTCGTACGACCCGAACGGCCTCGACACCGAGGGCATCGTGCGCGCCGCCGACGGTACGTTCTGGCTCGTCGACGAGTACGGCCCCTCGCTGGTCCACGTCTCGGCGCACGGGAAGGTGCTCACCCGGTACGTGCCCAAGGGGCTCGGCCTGACGGGCGCGGACTACCCGGTGGTCGAGGCGCTGCCGTCGATCTTCCTGCACCGCAAGATCAACCGGGGTTTCGAGGGGCTGGCGCAGCTTCCCGACGGCGACCTGGTGATGGCCCTGCAGAGCCCGCTGTCGCTGCCGGACGCGGACGCCGGGGATGCCTCCCTCACCACCCGGCTGCTGCGTTTCTCGCCGCGCGAGAAGGCCGTCACCGCCGAGTACGCCTACCGGTTCGACCCGGTGAACGTGGTCGACCCGAGCGAGGACGACACGTCCGAACTGAAGATCTCCTCGGTGGTGGCCGTGGGCGGCGACCGGCTGCTGGTCGAGGAGCACACGGACAAGGCGGCCCGGCTGCAACTGGTCCAGCTGGGGCGCAGGTCGAGCATCCTGGGCGGCCCCTGGGACGACGACACGACCTCGCCCTCCCTGGAGCAGCTGGACGATCCCGCGACCGCCGGCGTGCCGGTGCTGGCCAAGCGGCTCGTGGTCGACCTGAACAAGGTCGACGGCGTGCAGCACAAGATCGAGGGCATCGCGCGCGTGGATCACGACACGCTCGCCTTGATCAACGACAACGACTTCGGGATGACCGACGGCGCGGGCGCGTTCGACGCACAGGGCCGGCTGGTCGACAGCGGGATCAAGACGACCGTCGTGTACGTCCGGCTGCCCGAGGGACTGTGACGTTCCTGAACCGGACAGTCCGGAAAGTGGACTGACGGAGGGCCGGGATCGCGCGTGCCGCGCTCCCGGCCCTCCGTGCGTTCAGCCCCGCGCGCCCAGCAGGTGGTCCATGGCGAGCTGGTCGAGACGCTCGAACGCCATGCCACGCGCGGCCGCGGCCTCGACGTCGAACTCCTCGAAGGCCGAACCGTCCGCGAGCAGCGCCTGCAGGCCGTCCGCCGCGGTCGGCTGGGCCAGCTGGTCGAGGCGCGAGGCACGCAGCGCCTCCTGGACCTCCGGGTCGGCGCGGAAGGCCGCGGCGCGCTCCTTGAGGATGAGGTAGTTGCGCATGCAGCCGGCCGCCGAGGCCCACACGCCGTCGAGGTCCTCGGTCCGCGGCGGCTTGAAGTCGAAGTGGCGCGGGCCGTCGTAGCCGGCGGTCTCCAGCAGGTCGACCAGCCAGAACGCCGCCCGCAGGTCACCGGCGCCGAACCGCAGGTCCTGGTCGTACTTGATGCCGGACTGGCCGTTGAGGTCGATGTGGAACAGCTTGCCCGCCCACAGGGCCTGGGCGATGCCGTGCGGGAAGTTCAGGCCGGCCATCTGCTCGTGGCCCACCTCGGGGTTGACGCCGTACAGCTCGGGGCGCTCCAGGCGCTCGATGAAGGCCAGCGCGTGGCCGACGGTGGGCAGCAGGATGTCGCCGCGCGGCTCGTTCGGCTTGGGCTCGATGGCGAAGCGGAGGTCGTAGCCCTGGGTGGTGACGTACTCACCGAGCAGGTCGAAGGCCTCCTTCATGCGGTCCAGGGCGGCGCGTACGTCCTTGGCGGCGCCGGACTCCGCTCCCTCGCGGCCGCCCCAGGCGACGTACGTCTTCGCGCCCAGTTCGACGGCAAGGTCGATGTTGCGGATGGTCTTGCGCAGCGCGTAGCGGCGCACGTCGCGGTCGTTGGCGGTGAACGCGCCGTCCTTGAAGACCGGATGGGTGAACAGGTTGGTGGTGGCCATCGGCACGGTCATGCCGGTGGCGTCCAGTGCCTGGCGGAACCGCTTGATGTGCGACTCGCGCTCGGTCTCCGACGACCCGAACGGGATCAGGTCGTCGTCGTGGAAGGTCACTCCGTGGGCGCCGAGCTCGGCCAGGCGCTGCACCGTCTCGACCGGGTCGAGGGCGCGGCGGGTGGCGTCGCCGAACGGGTCCCTTCCCTGCCAGCCGACGGTCCACAGGCCGAAGGTGAACCTGTCCTCGGGGGTGGGCTGGTAGCTCATGCCGCGGCTCCTTGCTGCGTTGCGACTATTTCGTCATGGCGGTTTACAAATTAGTATGCGCTCACGTCTCTGGGAAGAGACAAGATGTCTTTGTCCCGCAGAGTCACGGAACGTCACGCAAATCGCGGAACGTCGCGGAAAGGGAGAGCCCGATGTCAGCAGCCGAGGGTCCGCTCGTCGTCGGCGTGGACACATCCACCCAGTCCACGAAGGCACTGGTCGTCGACGCGGCCACCGGCCGGGTGGTGGCGAGCGGCCAGGCGCCGCACACGGTGTCCACCGGCGCGGGCCGTGAGAGCGACCCGCGTCAGTGGTGGGACGCGCTGTGCGAGGCGCTCGGCCAGTGCGGTGACGCGGCCCACGAGGCGGCCGCGGTGTCGATCGGCGGCCAGCAGCACGGACTGGTCACCCTGGACGAGCGGGGCGAGCCGGTGCGTCCGGCGCTGCTGTGGAACGACGTCCGCTCGGCACCGCAGGCCCGCCGGCTGGTGGAGGAACTGGGCGGGCCCAAGGCCTGGGCGGAGCGCACGGGCAGCGTGCCCGGCGCATCCTTCACGGTCACGAAGTGGGCATGGCTGGCCGAGCACGAGCCGGAGTCGGTCCGTGCGACCAAGGCGGTACGGCTCCCCCACGACTACCTCACCGAGCGCCTGACCGGGCAGGGCACCACCGACCGCGGCGACGCGTCCGGCACCGGCTGGTGGGCGTCCGGCACGGAGACGTACGACGCGGAGACCCTGGCGCACGTCGGTCTCGACCCGGCGCTGCTGCCCCGGGTGGTGCGGCCGGGAGAGGTGGCCGGCACCGTGCGCGACAGCCACGACCTGCCGTTCTCCAAGGGCACGCTGGTCGCCCCCGGCACCGGCGACAACGCGGCGGCGGCGCTCGGTCTCGGCCTGCGGCCCGGCACACCGGTGCTCAGCCTCGGCACCTCCGGCACGGTGTACGCCGTCTCCAGGCACCGCCCGGCCGATCCGACCGGCACGGTGGCGGGGTTCGCCGACGCGCACGGGGACTGGCTGCCGCTGGCCTGCACCCTGAACTGCACGCTCGCCGTGGACCGCGTCGCGGCGCTGGTGGGTCTGGACCGCGAGGCGGTGGAGTCCGGCGGCGCCGTGACCCTGCTGCCGTATCTGGACGGCGAGCGCACCCCGAACCTGCCGAACGCCTCCGGGCTGCTGCACGGCCTGCGCCACGACACGACCGCGGGGCAGCTGCTGCAGGCCGCGTACGACGGCGCCGTGCATACGCTGCTGGGCGCGCTCGACCTGGTCCTGGACGAGGACGCGGACCGCAGCACCCCGCTGCTGCTGATCGGCGGCGGGGCCCGGGGGACGGCCTGGCAGCAGACGGTACGGCGGCTGTCCGGGCGGCCGGTCCAGGTCCCCAAGGCCCGGGAACTGGTCGCTCTCGGAGCCGCGGCTCAGGCCGCGGGCCTGCTCACCGGCGAGGACCCGGCCGCGGTGGCCCGCCGCTGGAACACGGCCGCGGGACCGGTGCTGGACGCCGTGGAACGGGACCAGGAGACGCTGGAGCGGATCACCGGGGTACTCTCCGACGCGGCCCCGCTGCTGGAGCGGGGCACGCAGACCACGCCGCGCGCATGAGCCGGACCGCAGACACCGAGGACTGACTTCAGGCATGACCGCACCCCTGCACGAGGCCCGTCCGCCGGGCGCCGGCCGCGTCCTGCCGGACACCCAGCAGGGCATGCGCCGGCGCAACCTGGCCCGCGTGCTGCACGCCGTCAGCGCGGAAGGGTCGCTGTCGCGGGCGGCGGTCGCCTCGCGCATCGGGCTGACGCGGGCGGCCGTGTCGACGCTGGTGGACGAGCTGATCCGGTGGGGTCTGCTGGAGGAACTGGGCCCGGAGCGGCCGGGCCGGGTGGGCCGGCCCGGGTCCGCGCTCGCGGTGAGCGGCCGCGGTCCGGCCGGGATCGGGGCGGAGATCGGCGTCGATCACCTCGCGGTGTGCGCGGTCGATCTGCGCGGCGTGGTCCGGGCGCGGGCGGTACGGCACGGAGCGAACCGGGGCCGGGCGCCCGGACCGGTGGTCGAGGAACTGACCGAGCTGGTCCGCCGGGTCGTCGCGGAGACGGAGCGGGAGGAGCTGTGGCCCGCCGGGCTCGCGGTCGCCGTGCCCGGACTCGTGGCGCGGGACGGCCGTACCGTCGTACGCGCCCCGAACCTCGACTGGCAGGACACCGACCTCGGCGCACTGCTGCCCGGCGACTGGCGGCTGACCGTGGACAACGAGGCCAACTTCGGCGCGCTCGCCGAGCTGTGGCTCGGTGACGGCACCCCGCGGGACTTCCTGCACGTGTCGGCCGAGATCGGCATCGGCGCCGCGGTCGTCGTGGACGGCGGACTGCTGCGCGGCACCCGCGGCTTCGCGGGCGAGCTCGGTCACGTACCGGTGCGGCCGGACGGACCCCCCTGCCCGTGCGGCAGCCGGGGCTGCCTGGAGCAGTACGCGGGGGAGGAAGCGGTGCTGCGCGCGGCGGGTCTGGAGCCGGGCGAGGACCTGGTGGGCCTGCTCGCGGGGCGCGCCGAGCAAGGTGACGAGGACGTACGCGCAGCCCTGCGGGACGCCGGTACGGCGCTCGGCATCGCCCTCACCGGGGCGGTGAACCTCCTCGACCCCGAGACAGTGATCCTGGGCGGCGCCCTGGCCGGCCTCTCACCCTGGCTGCTGCCGTCCCTGGAGACGGAGCTGACGAGCCGCACGGCGGGCCCGCCCTGCCCGCTCACGGTGTCCCGGCTGGGCCCGCAGGGTCCCCTGCTGGGCGCGGCGCACTCGGTCGTCCGGGCTGTGCTGGACGATCCGGCGGTGGTGGCGGAACGTTCCTGACACCCCGGATCGAGGCGTCAGGGGCTCCCGCGCCGCCCGGAACCGGGGTGTCGGGGCTGCCGGTGTTCACCTGATCGGGTGGCCGGGTTTTCCACAAGTGGAGGCTTCTCCACGGATGCGGTCTGCGGTCTTCTGCCCAACCCGCCCGCGCCGTACCGTGATTCACGCGAGGCACGGCCGACGGGTCGTCAACGTCGTCGGCGTGCCGACCGGTTCACGGTATTTCACACGCGTTCGGGTGGCAGTGGGCTGACGGCATCGAGGGGACACACATGCATGAGGAGAGAACCGGGACGCTGCGGCGCGACGCCGTCGGGCTGCGCGAGGTGCTGTTCCAGAGCGTCACGGCGATGGCGCCGGCGGCCGCCGTGGCCGCGTCGATCCCGGCCGGTGCCGCCTTCGCGGGCGGCAGCCTGCCGCTGGCGGTGCTGATCGCCCTGGTGGCCTGTCTGTTCACCGCGTCGTGCGTGGCCGAGCTGGCCCGGGAGCTGCCGGCCGCGGGCTCGGTGGCCACGTATGCGGCGCGGGGGCTGCACCCCACCGTCGGGTTCCTCGTCGGCTGGGGCTACGTCTTCGTGGAGATGCTCGTCCCACCGCTGCTGCTCCTGCAGCTGGGCTTCACGGCGGCGGGCACGCTGCACGAGGAGTGGTCCTCGTATCCGGCGGACCTGTGGTGGCCGTGGTCCCTGGCGGGCGCCGGCATCATCGCGGTCGCCGGTTACCTGGGCGTGCGCGCCTCGGCCCGCTTCGGCACCGTCCTCGGCGTCTTCGAGATCCTGATCTTCCTGGTGTTCGCGGTCCTGCTCATCGGCAAGGCGGGCGACGCCAACACCCTGTCGGTGTTCGGCACTTCGCACACCGCCGACGGATACGCCGGGATCAGTGGTGTGTTCGCCGGGTCGGTGTACACGGTGCTGGCCTTCGCGGGATTCGAGGCCGCGGCGCCGCTCGCCGAGGAGACACGCGACCCCCGGCGGACCATGCATCGCGCGGTCCTCGGAGCGGCCCTGGGCATCGGCCTGTTCTATGTGATCACGACGTATGCGATGACCGTCTACTTCGGCCCGGACCGCTTCGCGAAGTTCGGCGCCTCGGGCGCGGCCTCCTGGGACGGCGTCGCCCGGGCCTCCTTCGGCCTCTTCTGGGTGCTGGTCTTCCTCGCAGTGATCAACTCCACGATCGCCAACGCCAACGCGTGTGCCAACGTCTCGACCCGTACGGCCTTCGCCCTGGCCCGTATCCGGGTCCTGCCCCGCCTGCTCGCCACACTCCACCCGCGCCACCGCTCCCCCGTCGCCGGGATCGCACTGCAGACCCTCGTGGCGGTCGGGGCGGTCCTGGGACTCGGTTTCGGCTACGACCCCGTGACCGCGTTCCTGCTCCTCGCGACGGTGATCGTGACGGTCGTCGTCGGCGTCTACATCGTCGTGAACCTCGCCTGCACCGGGTACTTCCTGCGGGCCGGCCGGGCCGCCGTCAAGCCGGTACGGCATCTGCTGTTCCCGGTCCTCGGCATCGCGGCCTTCATCCCCGCCCTGCTGACGGCCGCCGGCCTGCCGGTCTTCGACTTCGTCACCGAACTGACGGCCCCGGTGTCCTACGCCGGTCCGATCGTCGGCGTCTGGATGGCGGCCGGTGTCGCGGTCCTGCTCCTGCTGATGCGGCGGCACCCCGAGCGCATAGCCGAGACCGCTCGGGTCCACCTCGACGCTTCCGAGCCGGCCGGTCCCCGGCAGGACGGGGCCGTGCCCCGCTGACCCGCCGACGCCGTGCGGAGAGCCACTCCGCCGACCTCGGCAAGCCCCCTTCCCACGACCGCTCCCGTCAGAAGGGACCATCGCGACGATGACCGACCCCCGGATCCTCACCGTGCGCCCGGAACCGGACGCCTACGCCTGGACGTTCGGCGGCGCACCACCCGTGGCCCGGATCGCGCCCGGCACGGTGCTCGATCTGTACACGGAGGACTGCTTCGGCGGCCGGGTGCGCTCCGAGAAGGACCTCGTCTCCGAGGTCTGCGAGTTCCCGTTCCTGAATCCGCAGACCGGCCCCTTCCACATCGAGGGCGCCGAACCGGGCGACACCGTGGCCGTGCACTTCGTGTCGATCGAACCGGCCCGCGACTGGGCGGCGTCGACGACGGTCCCGCTCTTCGGCGCACTCACCTCCACGCACACCACGGCCACCCTGCAGCCCCCGCTGCCGGAGCGCGTCTGGATCTGGCAGCTGGACCGCGCTCGGCGCACCGCCCTCTTCAAGGCGCAGGACAGCGACATCGAGGTGGAGCTGCCCATGGATCCCATGCACGGCACGGTGGGCGTGGCCCCCGCCAATCTCGAGGTGCGCTCGGCCCTGGTACCGGACGCGCACGGCGGGAACATGGACACACCCGAGATGCGGGCCGGCGTCACCTGCTACCTGGGCGTCAACGTCGAGGGCGCTCTGCTCAGCCTCGGTGACGGGCACGCCCGGCAGGGCGAGGGCGAGACCTGCGGCGTAGCCGTGGAGTGCGCGATGAACACCGTGGTGGTCGTGGACCTCCTCAAAGACATCGCCACGCCGTGGCCCCGGCTGGAGTCGGACACCCACATCATCTCGACCGGCTCGGCCCGTCCGCTGGAGGACGCGTTCCGGATATCGCAGCTGGACCTGGTGCAGTGGCTGGCGCGCGACTACGGGTTCAGTGAGCCGGACGCGTACCAATTCGCAACCCAGACCGTCGAATCGCCGTTGGCCAACGTGTGCGACACGAACTACACGTGCGTGGCCAAGCTCCGCAAGGAGTGGCTGCCGGCACGCGAGACATACCGGGGTGTGCACGCACGGCTGCGGGAAACCGCGCGGGCCCTGCGGGGCTGACAGCGGCCACATCCCCGTAGACGGGCCCCGGCCCGTGACGCCCCACCCACACCTCCACAATTCCTGACACCCGCCACGCCCTCACAACTCCTGCCCCCCACACCCTCGAAAGACACCCGCCAATGGACATGGACATCGACATGGACCCGGCCGAACCCGCACGGCGAAGAGAGCCGGTGCGGCCGCCGAGCCAGGGCAAGCCGCGCCTGAGCAGACGACGGCTGCTGAAGGGTGCGGCGCTCGCCGCCGTGCCCTACGCGCTGCTCCCCTACACGCGCCGCCGCGCAGTCCGAGAGCGTCGACTACCCGCCCGCCGAGTGGCAGCCGGCGAGTTCCTCCAACTACACCGCGTCCGACCGCCCTGGCGGCTACCTCATCGACCGCGTGATCATCCACGTCACGCAGGAGACGTACGCCAACACGCTGGCGATCTTCGCCAACCCGGAGAAGAAAGTGTCCGCGCACTATCTGGTCCGCTCGGCGGACGGGCACATCGCGCAGTGCGTGCGCGAGGCCGACATCGCCTGGCACGCGGGCAACTGGGACTACAACACCCGCAGCATCGGCATCGAGCACGAAGGATGGGTGGACCAGCCGTCCTACTTCACCGGGTTCCTCCGAGGATGCCCCGGCCGTCAGGCCGGGGAGGAATCGGGCTCCTGCGGAGCAGGGCAGGGGTAGCGGGATCGCGGTCAGGGCGATCCGGCGTCCGCCCCGCACGGCGGTGATGCCGCCCACGATGATCAAGAGCTCTCAACTGTCGGTCCTCTCGGGTAGGTTCGGATGCATGACGACGGAGGCTGGCACGAAGGACGCCGGGCATGCCCGGTACACCTTCCGTGTGCGCCTGTCGGCTGCCGCGCGGCGCGCACTTGAGGCGGAGTGGGCGCGCTGCCGGTGGATCTGGAATGAGTGCGTCGCGAAGTCCCAGCAGGTCCACGTGGAGGGCAAAGCGGGTGGCGAGAAGCTGACGTGTGGTCCGGGGCAGTTGGACAGGATGCTGACCGAGGCCCGCGGGGTGACGCCGTGGCTGGCTGAGGGCGCGAGTGTGCCTCAGCAGCAGGTGATTCGGGACTTCGCCAGGTCGAGGGCGAAAGCGCTGAAGGACATCAAGGATCGGTTGCCGATGCACCGGCGGGCCGGGATGCCCAGGTGGAAGAAGAAGCGGGAGGCGCGGCCCAGCCTCAACTACACCCGGCGCGGTTTCCGCCTCGATGACGGCCGCCTGCACCTTGCGGGCCGGATCGTGCTGAGGGTGGTGTGGTCGCGGGATCTTCCGGCCGACCCGTCGGGTGTGCGGGTGTTCCAGGACACGCTTGGGCATTGGTATGTGTCCTTCGTCGTTGCCGCGCAGAGCGAACCGCTCGCCCCGACGGGGCGCGTCCTCGGGGTGGACTGGGGTGTGAAGGAGACCGCCACCACCACCGACGACGCCTACGATCTCCCCCATGCCGAGCACGGCAGGCGGGCCGCGCAGCGGCTGGCGAGGTACCAGCGGATGATGGCCCGGCGTCGGCCTCCCAAGGGACAGCCCGCATCCGCCGGCTACCGCAAGGCCCAGGCACAGGCAGCGAAGCTGCACAAGAAGGTGGCGAGGCAGCGTGAGGACACGGCCCGCAAGTGGGCCAAGTCCGTGATGCGCGGCCACGACGGGGTTGCGGTGGAGGACTTCAGGCCGAGGTTCCTGGCGAAGACCACCATGGCCCGCAAGGCGGCCGATGCCGCCATCGCCGCGACGAAGCGTGCCCTGGTCGAGATGGGCCGCAAGCACGGGCGGGAGGTCCGTCTCGTGCACCCGGCGCACACCACGATGGACTGTGCCACGTGCGGAGCGAGAACCAAGCACGCACTGCCTCTGTCGATGAGAACGTATGCCTGCACCGCGTGCGCAGCGGTGTCCCCCAGGGACAAGAACTCCGCCCGCGTGATGCTGGTCCGGGCAGGTTGGAACCCGGACGGTGCCGAGGGCGTAAGACCACCCGAGCCGCCGGCTCCGGTGGCGGCCTGAGCCGTAAATCCCCGCTCAGCCCTGGAGGGCGACGCATCCCCTCCCTTCAGGGAGGGGAGCCTTCAACAACGCACTCTACGAGCAGTCGGCGCAGCTCACGGCGGCGCTCTGCGACAAGTACGGCATTCCGAAGGACAGGGAGCACATCATCGGCCACTACCAGGTGCCCGGCACCGACCACACCGATCCCGGCCCGAACTGGGACTGGGTCCGCTACCTGAGGCTGGTCAACTTCGCCTAGCCGGAAGACGATGGTCAGGGGACCGATGTCACTGCTTCACCGTCCGGGGAGGCCGATTTGACCGATCCGTGGGTGGCCCTGGAGCCGGGGGCCGATCCCGCCGAGCGGGTCCGTGTGCTGCGCCGGGCGCACGAGACGTTCACCACGGCGGGCACGGTGCCGCGCCCGGTGCGGTCGGTGGTGGCGGAGTCGTGGCGGCGCAGCGCGCGGGCCGGTGTCGGGCCCGACGGCACCGCCAGCGTGGAGCTCACCGACGGCGACCTCGGCGCGTACCGGGCCGAGCACCCGCTGGCGAGGGTGATGCCGCTGTTCCGGGAGCTGCTCGGCACGTTCGCCGCCGACGGCGAGCATCTGCTGGCGGTGTGCGACGCGCACGGCAGGCTGCTGTGGGTCGAGGGGCACCCGGCGACCCGGCGCCGGGCGGACGGGATGAACTTCGTGCCCGGAGCACGCTGGTCGGAGAGCGCGGTCGGCACGAACGCGCCGGGCACCGCGGTCGCCGTGGACCGGCCGGTGCAGGTGTTCGCCGCGGAGCACTTCATACGGCGGGTCCAGCCGTGGACGTGTGCGGCGGCACCGGTGCACGATCCGCGCACCGGCCGGGTCCTGGGCGCCGTGGACATCACCGGCGGGGACGGGCTGGCGCATCCGCACAGCCTCGGGTTCGTGCAGGCGGTGGCACGGGCCGCGGAGGCGCAGCTCGCGCTGCTCGATCCACCGGGGAGCGCGGTGGACACGCCGCTGCTCGGCGCGCTGGGCCGGGACGAGGCCGAGTTCGTGCTGGACGGCAGGCGGATCCGGCTCAGCCGCCGGCACAGCGAGATCCTCGTGCTGCTGGCCCGGCACCCCGAGGGGCTGAGCGGTGACGAGCTGCTGTGCGCGCTGTATGCGGACGAGTCCGTGACACCGGTGACCCTGCGCGCCGAACTTGCCCGGCTGCGCAGGCTGTTGGGCCCTGGCCTGCTCGCCTCGCGGCCGTACCGGCTGACGGCCGCGGTCGAGTCGGACGTCACCGTGGTGGAGCGGCGGCTCAGGGCGGGCGCGGTCATGGCGGCGGCGGAGGCGTACACCGGCCCGCTGCTGCCGGGTTCGCAGGCGCCGGCGATCGTACGGCTGCGGGACCGTCTCGCCGCCGAACTGCGGACGGCACTCGTCGCGCACCGCGACCCGGACCTGCTGGCGGACTGGGCGCACACGCCGTGGGGCGAGGACGACCTGGAGGTGTGGCGGGCGCTGGCCGCGGTGCGGCCCACGGCGCCGGTGCGTTCGCGGCTCGCCACACTGGAGGCCGAGCTGACGGCACCGGCCGGACGGGGACGGCCGCCGGGGCGGGCCCGTGGCGCAACGTGGTTGCAACGTCCGCCCGCCTAGCCTCGCGCCCGAGAGCTGCCCAACGGCGGGCAGCGCTGCACCGGGAGGCAGACCAGCATGACTCGTTACGCGGCGCCGGGCACCGAAGGCGCGATCGTCTCCTACCAGGCGCGCTACGACCACTTCATCGGCGGGGAACACGTGCCGCCGCTGCGCGGGCAGTACTTCGAGAATCCGTCGCCGGTCAACGGACAGCCGTTCACCGAGATCGCGCGCGGGACCGCGGAGGACGTCGAGCGGGCTCTGGACGCGGCGCACGAGGCCGCGCCGGCGTGGGGCCGTACGCCGGTGGCGGAGCGCAGCGACATCCTGCTGAAGATCGCCGACCGCATGGCGGCCAACCTCGAAGCCCTCGCGGTGGCGGAGAGCTGGGAGAACGGCAAGCCGGTCCGTGAGACGCTGGCGGCCGACATCCCGCTGGCGATCGACCACTTCCGCTACTTCGCGGGCGCGATCCGGGCGCAGGAGGGGTCGCTCGGCGAGATCGACGACGACACGGTGGCGTACCACTTCCACGAGCCGCTCGGGGTCGTCGCGCAGATCATCCCGTGGAACTTCCCGATCCTCATGGCGGCGTGGAAGCTCGCGCCGGCGCTCGCCGCGGGCAACGCGGTCGTCCTGAAGCCGGCCGAGCAGACGCCGGCCTCCATCCACTACTGGGTCAGCCTGATCGCGGACCTGCTGCCGCCCGGGGTGCTGAACATCGTCAACGGTTTCGGCGTGGAGGCGGGCAAGCCGCTGGCGTCCAGTCCGCGCGTGGCGAAGGTGGCGTTCACCGGGGAGACCACGACCGGGCGGCTGATCATGCAGTACGCCTCCGAGAACATCAAGCCCGTCACCCTGGAGCTCGGCGGCAAGTCGCCCAACATCTTCTTCGACGACGTGTGGGCGCACGACGACGACTTCCGCGACAAGGCGCTCGAGGGCTTCACCATGTTCGCGCTCAACCAGGGCGAGGTGTGCACCTGCCCGTCGCGGGCGCTGATCCAGCGCGGCCACTACGCGGAGTTCCTGCAGGCGGCCGTGGAACGCACCCGGCAGATCAAGCCGGGCCACCCGCTCGACACCGACACGATGATCGGCGCCCAGGCCTCCAACGACCAGTTGGAGAAGATCCTCTCCTACCTGGACATCGGCCGGCAGGAGGGCGCGAAGGTCCTCACCGGCGGCGAGCGCATCGAGTACGACGGCGAGCTCAAGGGCGGCTACTACGTCCAGCCGACCATCTTCGAGGGCGACAACCGCATGCGGATCTTCCAGGAGGAGATCTTTGGCCCGGTCGTCTCGGTGGCCTCCTTCGACGACTTCGACGACGCCATCAAGATCGCCAACGACACCCTGTACGGCCTCGGCGCGGGCGTGTGGACCCGGGACGCCAACACCGCCTACCGCGCGGGCCGCGCGATCCAGGCCGGCCGGGTGTGGACCAACTGCTACCACGCCTACCCCGCGCACGCGGCGTTCGGCGGCTACAAGCAGTCCGGCATCGGCCGCGAGACGCACAAGATGATGCTGGAGCACTACCAGCAGACGAAGAACCTGCTGGTGTCGTACTCGCCGAAGAAGCTGGGCTTCTTCTAGACACAGAAGAAGGGCGCCTGATCAGGGGCGTGGGCGTCAACACAGCGAGTACGCCCACCAGGACGAGGACATGTTCGGGGACAGGGAGTCGTCCTGCGAGCGGGTTCCGCTCTGAGTACATCCGCCTGAACGTCGGCCCCGGGGAACGGGGTCGGATCCCGGGCGAGGTCGGCCTCGCCTGCTCCGCCCCGTTCCCGAGGGCTACTGCGTGACAGGTAGCGGAGGCCCTGAGCAGAGTGGGCGCTTTGTATAGAACTGTCTGGCGTGGTCGGCGAAGGCGTCCACGGTCGCGGCTGGCATGCCCCCGCTGATCGTGGCGCCGACGACCGGGGCGAAGCCGGCGCCGACTTCGCCGGCGAGGTACACGCCCAGCGTGCTGAAGAAGCCCGGGATGGCCTGCTCGAGCAGCGCACGTGTGACCGCCAGCTCCTCAACGGTGCCACTCGCTTTCAGTGCCTCCAGGTCCAGGTCCTTGCATGCGGCGCCGGCCGCTTCCAGAGCGTCCGTCGAAATCGAGCCGGTCCACAGACCGGTGATCAGCAGGAGGTCGTTGACCGGCTCGACCTCGGCGTTCATGTCCTGACCGATCGCCCACGCGATGTGAGCCGTCTTCCGATAGGTGAAGATCAGGGAGGCGGGTGCCGCCACCAGCCATGTTCCCGGTATGAGGGTGCTGGCTGCGGCCGACCCGACAGCCTGGCCGCTCTGCCACCACTTCCATCGGCCCACAGACTTCCGGCGCTTCGCGTCCCGGAGGACCTCGTCCGCGTCCCCGAGAGCGGCTGCGATGGCCCTGAAGATCAGCTCTTCCGGCAGTTGCACGGTGCTGCTCCCCCCTCACGCTCGTGCAACCCGTTGACCTTGAGGTTCCGGTCGAGTCAGCCCCAGGTGACTTCGTTCGGGCTGACCGGCTGGCCGGTGTCCTTGAGGACCGGGCCGCCAGTGCCGCTTTGGATGACGATGTGGCCGTTGTGGTCGACGTCTTGCTGGTAGCGACCCTCGTACCCGAAGTGAGGGGTGGGGTCGCCATGCGCATGATCCAGTTGGAGTCGGTGGTGATCTCCCTGTTCGGCGCGGCCTCCGGGATGGGTCTGGGCACGCTTCTGGCCTGGGGCGTCAACCGCACCTTCGCCCACGCGGAGCCGGACAGCGTCCCCACGATCCTGCCGTTCGGCCGGCTGCTGCTGTTCCTGCTGCCGGCCGGGCTCGTCGGTGTCATGGCCGCGCAGTGGCCGGCGCGGCAGGCCGCCCGGCTCGACATCCTGACGAGTGTCCAGAGCGCCTGAGCTGTCCGGACCGCGTGCGACCGCCGTTCGGGGCAGGCGCCTCACGCGGGACCGGGCCCGCACGGGTACGGCGCCGGGGCGGGCGTTTTCACGGCTGCCGGGCGATGCTGGTGAGCGAGCAGCCCTGCGAGCAGGCCGGGAGGCGCGGCCAGGTGATAGCCGTCAATCCGATGAACAGCGCCTCGGTGCTGGCCGCCTTCGGCGCGATCGGCGTCCTGGTGGTGATCTTCGCGGAGTCCGGGCTCCTGGTCGTCGGCTTCTTCCTGCCCGGTGACACCCTGCTGTTCCCGGCCGGCGTGCTGTGCGCCGGCAGTGCGCATCAGCCGCCCCGGCTGGCGCTCTGGCAGGTGCTGCTGTGCGCGGCGGTCGGGGCGGTGGTGGGCGGGCAGGTCGGCTATCTGATCGGGCGGCACGGCGGACGGGCGCTGCTGGCCCGCACCTCCAGCCGGCGCGTGAAGGCGGCGGCCGCCCGGGCCGAGGACCTGCTGGCCAGGTACGGCTACGGGAAGGCGCTGGTCATCGGCCGGTTCGTGCCGTTACTGCGGACGGTGCTGCACCCTGTGGCCGGTGTGCTCGGGGTGCCCGTGCGGCCCTTCACGCTCTGGCAGACCGTGGGCGGAGTGGTGTGGTCGCAGTTGCTCGTCCTCGCCGGTTACACCCTCGGCACGTCCGTCCCTCACATCGAGGACTATCTGCTGCCGCTGGTAGCCGTCGTGGTGGTCCTGTCGATGCTGCCCCTCCTGCTCGAGGCGCGCCGCGCCCGCCGCGAAGGGCGCGCCCGCCGCTGAGGCCTCGCTGTGAGTGCCGCGGGTGCCGTCCTCCGTCCGCGGCAGCGTTGTGGCCGGCCGCACCCACCCGCGGTGGCCGAACATCGGACCCGGCGGTAGCCGCACATCGGACCCCGCCGTAGCCGCACATCGGACCCGGTCCCGCTCCATCGGGCGCTGCCCCACCACGACCGGTCCACCCGCCCTTCTCAGCCCCCAGCCCCCCGATGCGTGACCCGGCCCCCGACGACCGTGAGCACCACCGGCAGCTCCGCCAGATCGGTGTCGGGAACCTTCAGCGGATCGTCGGCCAGCACCGTCAGGTCGGCGCGGTGACCGACGGTGAGCCGCCCCGCCCGGTCCTCCTCCCCCGCAGCCCACGCAGGGTGGACGGTCATGCCCTGGAGTGCCTGCAGGGCGGTCAGGGCCTGGTCGGGGCCGTGGGGCGGCAGGGAGAGGTCGGCGGGGCGGCGGTGCCGGGCGCCGGCCATCACCTTCAGCGGCGGGTATGGCGCGATGGGCCAGTCGGAGCCGAGCACGACCCGGGCCCCGGCCTCCCACAGGTCCCGGCAGCGGAACGCACGCCCGGCCCGCTCCTCGCCGAGCCGCCGCGACCAGTTGTCGGTGTGGTCGGCGCGGGTGAACTCGCAGCAGTGCGTGGGCTGCATGGAGGCGGCCACACCGAGCGGCCCGAACCGCCGTACGGTGTCGTCCGGGACGGTCTCGATGTGTTCGACGCGATGGCGTACGAGGCCCGGGCTCTCCGCCTGCGCCTTCTCGACCGAGTCGAGCACATGGCGCACCGCCGCGTCGCCGATCGCGTGGGTGGCCGTGGGCACGCCGGCCCGGTGGAGGGCGGCGATGACGTCCGTGTAGCGCTGCGGGTCGGGCCAGTAGGCGTGCGCGGAGTCGCCGTGGCAGTCGGGGGTCTCCAGCCAGGCGGTGCCGTTGTCGATGGTGCCGTCCATGAAGAGCTTCACGCCCGCCACCCGCCACAGCGCACCGCCGGTGCCCTGGAGCCGGATGAGCTCGGCCACGGCTTCGTCGTCCGTCTCGGGCCGGCACCAGGGGGCGATCCGCAGCCGCAGCGGCAGGGCGTTCTCGGCCTCCAGCGCGGTGTAGACGGCGAGGCTGTCGCCGTTCGCGTCCATGGCGTGGCCGCCGGTGAGGCCGGAGGCGGCCATGGCGCGCAGCACCTCGGCGGTCCGGGCCCGCACCTCGGCCTCGGTGGGCCGGGGGACGACGGCCTCGACGAGTTCACAGGCGGCGTCCTCCAGCAGCAGACCGGTGGGCCGGCCGTCGGCGTCGCAGACGATCTCGGAGCCCTGCTCGAACCGGCGCGGGCCGTCGACGCCGGCGAGTCGCAGCGCGCGCTCGCTGGCGAGCGCCGAGTGGGCGTCGAACAGGTCGATGAGGGCGGGTACGCCGTCGAGGACCGGTCCGAGGGCCGCGCTGCCGACCGGGGCCGCACCGAAGGCGTTGGGGTCCAGGCCCCAGCCGCGCAGCCAGGCGCCCGGCCGCAGCTGCCGTACCGCCGTGGCCAGCGCGGTGCGTACGGCGTCCAGGTCACGGCAGCCGGACAGGTCGACGCCCATGGTGCGTTCGGCGCCGGACACCGGGTGCAGA
Organism: Streptomyces sp. NPDC050743; assembly: GCF_044456925.1. Taxonomy (NCBI): domain Bacteria; kingdom Bacillati; phylum Actinomycetota; class Actinomycetes; order Kitasatosporales; family Streptomycetaceae; genus Streptomyces; species Streptomyces sp. NPDC050743. The sequence continues at coordinate 7,096 of NZ_JBITGJ010000060.1, read as the reverse complement.
TGCCCGTCGGTGAGGCCCGCGGTCACCACCGCTCCGCGCAGGTCCACCACCGTGCTGCCGGGACCGGCGAGGCTGCGGGCGTCCCGGTCGTCGCCGAGGAAGGCGATCCGCCCGTCCCGCGCGGCGAGCGCGGTGTGCGGTAGCAGCTCGCCGGTGCCGGGGTCGAGCAGCCGGGCGGAGAGCAGGACGAGATCGGCGGGCACGGGGGCTCCTCTGCGGAAAGGCGGTGGGGCGGGAAAGACGGTGGGGCAGGACGGGTCAGTCGGTGTGGTCCAGGGCGCCGGGCGGCAGGCCCAGTTCCCGTTCAGCGGTCGTCAGGGGCATGCGCAGCACCGCGGCCGGCCGCTCGGGGGTCACGGTGTTGGCGTGGGCGCCGAGGCCGTCGAGGACGACGAGGATCTGGATGGTCGCGGCCGACGGGTCGTCCGTACGGAACTCGCCGGCGGCGACCCCGTCCCGGATCAGGTCTTCGAGCCGGCCGCGCCAGGCGGCCTCCTGTCCGGCGACCCGGTCGCGCAGGACCGGCCGGTAGCGGCTGAGGTGGCGGGCGTTGATCCACAGCCGGCTGACGGCGTCGTACGCCTCCCCCGAGGTGCGGGCGAGGAAGCGGGCGAGGTGCCGGGTGGGGCTGCCCGTGGAGCGCTCGGCGGGGAGCAGACGGTCGAGTTCGGCGGTCGCGGCGCTGCCGAACGCCTCCGCGACCAGGTCCTCGGCCGAGGGGAAGTAGTGGCTGATCAGCCCCGGGCGCACCGCGAGTTCCTCGCCGATGCGGCGCAGGGTGATGCATTCGAGGCCCTCGCCGAGGGCGATGGCGGCGGCCGCGTCGACGATCTCCGCCCGCCGGGCGGCCGGGTCCTTGCGAATCCGTTTGCGCTGAACGCTTGACGACATACCGGCGATGCTATTGAGTAACCGACCAATAAGCAACTGGTCAGGTGCCCAATAAGCGCCCGGACCGAACCCACCGCTCCCGGAGGGCCTCATGGCGTCCACGCTCCCCGACCCGATTCCCGACGCACATGCGCACCGCATGGCGGCGGACGGGAAGAACACCGACATGACCGGGGCTCCCGAGCGGGCCGGCGGCATCGAGGCGCACGGCATCGACCACATCCCCGACTCCGAGCGGCGCGGGCGTCCCCGCGAGCTGTTCTCGGTGTGGGCCGCCGCCAACGTGAACTACCTCAGCCTGGTCGTCGGCGGCGCGCTGGTGCTGATGGGCCTGAGCCTGTGGCAGGCGATGGCGGTGATCGTCGTCGGCAACCTGTTCTGGCTGCTCACCGGGCTGCTCGCGATCCCGGGACCCGCGGCGGGCGCGCCGAGCGAGGTCATCACCCGGGCCATGTACGGCGTACTCGGAAACCGGGTCAACAACGCGGTCACCGGCTGGATGATCTCCGTCTGCTACTTCGCGCTGAACCTGGCCGCGGCGGCGACCGCGGCCTTCTCGCTGGTCGCCCGGACCGGCCTGCCGGTGAACACCGGGGTGAAGGCCCTCGTCGTGGTGCTCGTCGCCGCGGTCACCCTCGCCATCAGCGTCTGGGGCCACGCCGCGATCATCCGGCTCTATGTGCCGATCACCCTCGCCCTGACCGCCGTCTTCGCCGTGGTCGGCTTCGTGGTGGTGCGGCACACCGACTTCGGTTACGTCCCGGACCGTCCGCTGACCGGCACCGCCCTGTGGGCGACCCTGCTGGCCGGTGTCGCCCTCATCGCCTCGGGGCCGCTGTCGTACACCACCAGCGCCGACTTCTCCCGCTACCTGCCGCGCAGCGCGTCCGCCACGGCGGTGGCCGGCTGGACGGCGTTCGGCGGCTTCCTGTCCAGCGTCCTGGTCTGCGGCATCGGCGCGTTCGCCGCGACCGCCGTCGACATGAACGACCCGGAGTCCTCGCTGCAGCGGCTGCTCCCCGGCTGGTTCCGCCCGCTGTTCCTGCTCGCGCTGGTCCTCGGCACCATCGCTCTCAACGCGCTGACCGCCTACAGCGCCGGTCTCGCCCTCCAGGCCGTCGGCCTGCGCATCCGGCGCTCCCGCAGCGTCCTCGTCGACGGCACCGTCTCCGTCGCCCTGACCCTGTACGCGCTGCTCGTCTCGGACTTCCTCGACACCGTCGGCAACGTGCTGCAGCTGACCGTGGTCCTGCTCGGCCCGAGCACGGCCGTCTACGCCACCGACATCCTGCTGCGCCGCAACCGCTACGACGGCCTCGCCCTGGGCGACGAGTCCCGCAACGGCCCCTTCTGGTACGCGGGCGGGTTCAACCTGGCCGGGGCGCTGGCCCTCGGGGCGGGCGTGGCCGCCTCCGCGGTGTGCGTCGACACCGCCTACACCGGACCCGTGGCCGCCGCCCTGGGCGGTGTCGACCTGGCCCTCCCGGCGGGCCTGATCGTGTCCTCGGCGGTGTACGCGCTGCTGATGCGCAGGCTCCGCGTCTCCGGGTGACACACACCGCCCGCGGGCTCACACCTCGCCGAGGAAGCCGGGGTCGGCCGCACCGAGCCGCCGGGCAAAGTCGGCGGCGACTCCCAGGACTTCCCGCATCGGCACCGCCCGCCGACTGGTCGCGGCGGGATCCCGGTGCGCCTCCTCGCTCCACAGGAACGGGAAGACGGCGATGCCCTGCCCGAGGTCGAGGGCCGCGGCCTCCTCGCGCCGGCCCGGCCGGCGCAGCCCGTCGTAGAACGTCTCCAGCCGGCCGGACAGCAGCCACCACACCCAGGCGGAGTGCCCCATGTCCAGCGCCTCCCACTCCAGGGTGTCGGGCGCGAAGTACGTCATCTGTCCGGGCGCGCCCGGGCGGCCGGCGCGGGCCGGGTCGTGGCCGTTGAGGCAGAACACCCCGCCGAGCACGTCATGGCCGACGACGAGCCCGTCCGCCGGGTACCAGCCGGGGTCGGGCTCCGCGGGGAAGGCGTTGACCCGGCCGAGGCTCGGCAGCCCGCTCGCGGCCGACCCCGCGCCGTACACCCGCACCCATCCGTCGTCCAGGACGAGCCCGCCGCAGTGCAGGGTCAGCGCCCCGAGCACCGAGCGCGCGGTGACCTGAAGCTGCAGCAGACAGCGGCGGCCCTCGTCGGGGTCGGCGGGCAGGACCCGCACGGGTACGGCGCTCGTCGCAAGGGCCTGCCGAAGTTCCGGCCACGCGGGATCGTCCACCCGGACCAGCTCGTCGATCTCTCGCACCCGAGGATGATCGCAGGCCGGCTCCGGCGGCCCGGCACCGGGCACATCAGCGCGGCTCGCGACGCTTGCGGTTCGGGCGGCGGGGGCGGTGGATCGTGTCCATTTCCCCTACACCGGCGCGTACATGGGCCGGGTCGCCCGGCCGGGCACCCCCGGCACACCACCAGGACGCGCGTCCGGCGTCCCCGGTCACGTGCATCCCGACCCCGTGCAGGGTGCACACGGGCCAGGCCTGCCACAGCCGTTCCATGACGGTGTCCTGGGCGGCCTCGGCGACCACCCGGAGGGCTCCGTCGGCGGACCCGGCCGGCCACAGGGGGTTGCCGTGCGAGTAGCCGTCCGCGAACGCGACGTAAACCCGTTCGTCCTCGTCGTCCTCCTCGAAGCCCGGGTACGCGACGAGGCACAGCGGCTGCGGCTCGGGCAGGGTCACGGCCAGGTCCCGGTTGACCGCGGCCAGCGCCTCGTTCCACAGCGGATGTTCGCCGGCCGTGACGAAGCGCAGCTCGGGCAGGCCGAAAGGCGAAGGATGCACGGGCCCATCCTCTCAGCCGGCCGCAGGGCTACTCTGGCGGCTCCCGCACCGGCCGACCGACCAGTGGAGCCGCGAGATGCATGTGCGCCGTGTCGTGCCCAACCTCCAGTCGACCGCGCTGCCGCAGAGCGCCGAGTTCTACGGAGAGCTGGGGTTCGAGGAGGTCATGAACCTCGGCTGGATCACGACGCTGGCCTCCGCCGGCAACCCCGCCGTACAGCTGAGCCTGATGACCGAGGACCGCACCGCGCCCGTCGCCCCGGACCTGAGCATCGAGGTCGAGGACGTGGACGCGGCGTACGCGGCGATGCGCGAGCGCGGCGCGGAGATCGTACATCCGCTCACCGACGAGGAGTGGGGCGTGCGGCGGTTCTTCGTACGCGATCCGGACGGCCGGGTCGTGAACGTGCTCAGCCATCGCTGAGCCGGGCCGGGTCAGGCCGACGAGGCGTTCTGGACGGGTCCCTGACGATCCGTGAGACTGGGCCGGGTCCGACGACCAACGCCCGGTTCTTCAGGAGGGTGACCCATGGATGAGGAAGTCCCGCGCGTCGAACTCACCCCCGAGGCCGCGGACCTGGTGCGGCGGCTGCACGCCGAGCACGGTCCGCTGATGCTCCACCAGTCCGGCGGCTGCTGCGACGGCAGCGCGCCCATGTGCTACCCGGACGGCGAGTTCCGCACGGGCGGCTCGGACGTGCTGCTGGCGGAGTTGACGGTGGACGGTGTGGCCGAGCCCGTCACCTTCTGGATGTCCCGGAGCCAGCACCAGGCCTGGAGCCACACCCGGCTGATCGTGGACGTGGTACCCGGACGGGGCAGCGGATTCTCGCTGGAGGCACCCGAGGGGGTGCGTTTTCTCACTCGTTCTCGCGTAGTCGACGCCTAGTCGGCCCGGCGGTCGCCGCCCTCTGGTCCACTGCCCCGTACAGCCCGTACGACGACCCGTACGGCAGGGACAGTTGACGAAGCATCAGGGAGCACGGTGATCAGACGTCACAGGCGTTCGGCAGCGGGCAGAGCGGTTCTCACGGTCGTCACGGCGTTCGGTGTGCTGGCCGGTGCGGCCCTGGCGGGGGCGGCACCAGCCGGCGCCGCACCGGCCGGCAGACACATCGCGCCGGGTGTCACCTACCGGCAGTTCGACGTCGACGCGGCCGCGGGCCCGGCACACGCCCATCTGCTCACGGTCGACCTGGCCAACCCGCACGTCCGCGTGGACCTGCTGTACCCGGGCGCGGTGGCGGCCCGGGCCACCGTCTCCCGGATGGCGGACTCGGCCCGGGCGGTCGCAGGGGTCAACGGTGACTTCTTCAACATCACCGAGACCCAGCATCCGGGCGTGGAGGCCACCGGCGCGAGCGTCGGACCGGCGATCGCGGACGGGCAGGTGCTCAAGGCGGCGGTGCCGAACGGCCAGCGGTTCGGGCCCGCCCTGCCGCCCGGTACGAGCACACGGGACGTCTTCGGGGTGGGCACCGACCGGCGGGCCCGGCTGGACCGCCTCTCCCCCACCGGCAGCGTGCACACACCGGACGGCACGTTCCCGCTCAAGGGCCTCAACCAGTACGCGCTCGCGGAGAACTCCGTCGGCGCCTTCACCGCGCGCTGGGGCAGCGCCTCCCGGATGCGTGCCGTGTGCGGCACCGACACCCAGCGGTCGGCGCCGTGCAGCACCGACACCTACGAGGTGAAGGTCCAGGGCGGCCATGTGGTCTCCGCCTCCGACACCCCGGGCAACGGCCCCATCCCGGCGGGCACCACGGTGCTGGTGGGCCGCGAGGAGGGGGCGCAGCGGCTGCGCAAGCTCTCCGTCGGGGACGCGGTGAGCGTGACGCACGGCCTGGTGGCGGCCTCGTCGGGCGTGCCGTACGCCTTCGCGATCGGCGGCTTCCCGGTCCTCAAGGACGGCGCGGCGCTGTCCGGCCTGGACAACGGCACCTCGGCGGTGCGCACGGTCGTGGGCTTCAAGGGCGGCGGACGGCAGCTGCTGATCCTGGCGCTGGACGGGGCCGCCGAGTACCGGTCCGGCCTGACGGTCGCGGAGGAGGCCGACACCATGCGCTCGCTGGGCGCGTCCGACGCGTTCAACCTCGACGGCGGCGGCTCGACGGAGCTGGTCACCCGTAACGCCGGGGCGAGCACCGTGAGGGTCCGCAACCATCCGAGCGGCGGCGCCGAGCGCCCCGTCGCGAACGGCATCGGGGTGTTCTCGGCCGGCTGACCTCAGGGCCGCAGGCCGCTCACCAGATCGGCGGTCGTCATGAGCCCGCTGTGGATGGTGGGCGCCATGCTCGTGCCGGCCAGGAAGAAGCCGAGCAGCAGGCAGACCAGGGCGTGGGAGATCTTCAGCGAGCAGTTGCGAATGAAGATCACGGCCAGGATCAGGAGCAGCAGGACCGCAGAGACGGGAATGACCACCAGGAACCTCCTCCGCCACGCCCCTTGAGTGGCGTTCCGGCCGCAAGTGTGGCGTAGCGGAGGGTTCGGCCGGGCGGCTGACGTGTCCCCCAAACGTGTGGTGTTACGCGGCGGAGTGGGCGTCGAGGAACTTCTCCAGGCCGGCCAGGTCGTCGGTGTTGAGGTAGTCGACACCGACGGCGAGCAGTTCCGTCCACAGGGCGTCGCGGGCCGGGCCCGCGGCGTCCGGGGTGGCCCAGAACCGCACCTGCTGCCCGCGCGCGTGGGCGGCGGCGGTGATGCTCCGCAGCTTCTGCCGCTCGGCGTCGGGGAACGCGCCCTCACCCGACCAGCTGAAGTTCTGCGTCCAGTTGCCGCTGATCAGCGAGATGAAGGAGGCCGGGGCGGTGCTGCCGAGGTCGGTGAGCCGGCCGTCGTAGAAGGCGCGCCGCTCGTCCTGCGCCACCATGGGGACGCGGGCGGCGCGGTCGCCGGAGATGACGGCGGTGACCGGTCCGGGGTACACGCGGCCGTGCGCGTACAGGGTGAACAGGTGCGGGTAGCGGCGCAGATGGCGGTCGAGTTCGAGGTACGTCGACGAGCCCTCGGTCTTGATGTCGATCAGGAGCTGCAGCGGCCTGCGCCAACCCCGGTACACCGAGCCGTGGCCGGCCCGGACCCGGGCGGCGAGCGGGTCGAGGTAGAGGGATTCCAGGGTGCGGGAAGGGTCCAGTTCCCTGATCGCCGGCGGTGAGAGCCGCGGCATCTTCGCCCTCGACGGCAAGACCCTGAAGAAGGGGACGCCGACCATCCTGTGGCGGGCCACGGTCGACAGCTCGGTGCACGCCCTGCGTCTGCTGCCGAACCCCGGCAGGCACGCGACCGACGACTCCGTGGTGGCCGCCACCAACCGCGGCTTCACCGTGCTGAACACGCACACCGGCAAGGTGCGCGCGAACGTGCTCACGGGCGGCTAC
>NZ_JBITGJ010000059.1:0-56264 GCF_044456925.1 Streptomyces sp. NPDC050743 | reverse complement strand
AAACGCCCGGTTACATTCCGAACCCGGAAGCTAAGCCTCACAGCGCCGATGGTACTGCAGGGGGGACCCTGTGGGAGAGTAGGACGCCGCCGAACGATTCTTGGGAAAGGCCCACGCCGGACGGCGTGGGCCTTTCTGCGTTTAGGGTTGGTCCATGCGCTATGACCTCGTCATCTTCGACAACGACGGCGTGCTCGTCGACAGCGAGCCCATTTCCAACCGGCTGCTGGCCGGCTACCTGACCGAGTTGGGGCACCCGACGTCGTACGAGGACTCAATCCGGGACTACATGGGCTCGGCGATGCACCGGATCCATGAGCTCGTGCTGGAGCGGACCGGGCAGCGGCTGCCGGACGACTTCGACGACGTGTTCCACGCGCGCGTGTTCGCCGCGTTCGAGCGGGAGTTGCAAGCCGTGGCCGGCGTGGCCGGCGTACTGGAGAAGCTGGCCGCGGGCGGGGTGCCGTCCTGCGTGGCCTCCTCGGGGAGTCATGCGCGGATCCGGGTCGGGCACCGTACGACCGGGCTCGACCGGTGGTTCACGGAGGAGCGCATCTTCAGTTCCGAGGACGTGGGGCGTGGGAAGCCGGCGCCCGATCTCTTCCTCCACGCCGCGGAGCGCATGGGGGTAGCGCCGGAGCGGTGCCTGGTCGTGGAGGACTCTCCGCTGGGCGTCCAGGCGGCCGTGGCGGCCGGGATGACGGTCTACGGGTTCACCGCGATGACGCCGGCGGCGAAGCTGGCAGGCGCCGACCAACTCTTCTCCTCCATGGGAGAGTTGGCTGACCTGCTGGTTTGACGGAAGCCATCGCCCGGTGCCTGACAATTGTCATGCGGACGTCCGGATGTTCGTTTCTACTGGCGCACCCCCTGCGGCGGCGAAGCTGAGGGCATGACGAAGAACACGGGGGCCCAGGGCCGGACCGAGCAGCAGCGGAAGCAGAACTCGAGTGTGCTGGACAACTTCAAGCCGCTGATCCTGGACGTGGCGGTGCCGCTCGGCTCGTACTACCTCTTCAAGGACGCCTTCGGCATGAGCACCTTCGCGGCGCTCGCCTGGAGCAGTGTCGTGCCGGCGCTGCGGACGGTGTGGGGCCTGGTCAAGGAGCGGAAGACCAACCCCCTGGCCGGTCTCATCCTGGTCGTCAACGTCGTCTCCCTGTTGCTGAGCTTCGTCTCCGGTGACCCGCGGCTGATGCTCGCCAAGGACAGCGGGATCAGCAGTGTCATCGCCTTCGGGATCCTCGCCTCCGTGTGGCTGGGCAAGCCGATGATGACCGCGGGTATGAAGCCGTTCCTGGTGAAGGGGGACGCGGTCAAGGAAGCCGCCTGGGAGCGGCTCGTCTCCGGTGCCTCGGACCGGTCCGCGGCCTTCCGGCGCAAGGAGAAGGCGTTCTCGGTCGTGTGGGGGCTGGTGCTGCTCGCCGAGTGTGTCGCCCGGGTCGTGGGTGCGTACACCATTCCCGTGGACACGATGGTGTGGCTCGGCAGCGTCTTCCTCATCGGTGCGATGGTGATCGGGTTCGTGGTCAGCGGGGGCCTGGCCGTCGAGCCGATGGAGAAGATGCTGACCGCCGAGGTGGAAGCGGGCAAGTCCGAGGCTGCCGAGGCCGGGATGTCGGCGGCCGGGACGTCCGAGGTCGCTGTCGCCGCCTGAGCCTGCACTCGGTGAAGCTGAAGGAAATTCATCTTTGGCTGGATCTACCCACAAGTAGCCCGGGGCCCTACGCTCGCCGCCATGACTGATGTGCTGCGGCGCGGTAGGGCCTCGCTGGCGTTCAGCTTCTTCGCCCAGGGCGCCACCTTCGCCCTGCTGGTGACGCGGATCCCGGCCATCCAGGACCGGTACGGCGTCTCCGACGCGCTGCTGCCGGTCTTCCTGGCCGCCGTGCCGGTCCTCGCCGGTGTCGGCAGTGTGACCACCGAGCAGTTGGTCAAGCGAATACGGCCCAGCCGGCTGCTGCGCTGGTCCCAGCCGGTTGTACTGCTGGCTCTGCTCGGCGCCGGGGCGGGCGGGCACATCGCGGAACTGGCGGTGGCGCTGGGCGCGTTCGGGCTGGCCGTGGGTGCGCTGGACGCCTCCATGAACATGCTCGGGGTGAGCCTGCAGCGGTCGTACGGGCGCAGCATCATGCTCAGCTTTCACGCCGCGTACAGCCTGGGCGGGATCCTGGGCGCCTCGCTGGCGTGGGTCGGGGCGCACTGGCATCTCGCGCTGTGGGTGTCGTACCTGCCGGTGGTGGCCCTGCTGCTCCCGGCGACGCTCGTGGGGAGCCGGTGGTACGTCGACGGGGGGCCGGCACCCGTCGGGGAGGAACAGGGCCAGGGCGCGGGTGTCGTCTTCAAGCTGCTGCTGCCGCTGTGTCTGGTGATGACCTTCGCCTACATCGGGGACTCGACCGTCTCCAACTGGAGCGCGAAGTATCTGAAGGACGTGCTGGGCAGCTCGGAGCAGCTGGCGACGGTGCCGTACAACGTGTACATGGTGACCACGCTGCTGGGGCGGACCATCGGGGACTTCGGGGTACGGCGGTTCGGGGCCGTGGCGGTCGTACGGCTCGGGACGCTGGTGGCGGCTGGCGGGTTCGCGGTGGTGGCCTCGGCGCCCGGGGCGTGGGTCGGGATGCTCGGGTTCACGCTCTTGGGCCTGGGGCTGTGCGTGCTGGTGCCGCAGACCTTCGCGGCGGCGGGGCGGCTGTTCCCGGGTGCATCGGATGCGGCCATCGCGCGGCTGAACATCTTCAATTACGTGGGTTTTCTGATCGGTTCGCCGCTGGTGGGTGCTTTGGGCGATGGCTGGAGCTATCGGGGCGCCATGCTCGTGCCGATGGTGTTGGTGCTGGTGACGTTGGTGTACGCCAGGTCGTTCGCCGCTCAACCTGACCGATACGGTGGCGGTCATGAGCGGCCGCGCACAGCTGATGTGGGACGAGGCAGTAACGGGCTATGACTTCGGCCCGGACCACCCGATGGATCCGGTCCGGCTGGCACTGACCCGGAAACTGGTGGATGCCTTCGGGCTCGACCGGGAGATGGAGGTCGTCGCGGCCAAGCCGGCCGGGGAGTCCACGCTGCGGCTGGTCCATCGGGAGGACTACATCGACGCGGTGAAGGCGGCGTCGGCGGACCCGGCGGGGGCCGATGGGTCGTACGGGCTGGGCACTCTCGACGATCCCGCCTTCGCGGGGATGCACGAGGTGTCCGCGCTGATCGCCGGGCAGTCGGTGGGGGCGGCGGAGGCGGTGTGGCGCGGGGGCGCCGATCACGCCGTGAACTTCGCGGGCGGTCTGCACCATGCGATGCCGGGTGGGGCCTCGGGGTTCTGTATCTACAACGACGCCTCGCTGGCCATCGCCCGGCTGCTGGAGCTGGGGGCCGAGCGGGTGGCGTATGTGGATGTCGACGTGCACCACGGGGACGGGGTGCAGGCGGCGTTCTGGGAGGATCCGCGGGTTCTGACGATCTCGTTGCACGAGCATCCCCGTACGTTGTTCCCGCAGACCGGGTGGCCGGAGGAGACGGGCGCCGGGGCGGGCGAGGGGGCGGCCGTGAATGTCGCCCTGCCGGCGGGGACCGGGGACGCCGGGTGGTTGCGGGCGTTCCATGCGGTGGTGCCGGAGTTGCTGGCGGAGTTCCGGCCGCAGGTGCTGGTGTCGCAGCACGGGGCGGATACGCACTTCGAGGATCCGCTGGCGCATCTCGCCGTGTCGCTGGATGCGCAGCGGGCCGTGCAGGTGGCGTGTCATGAGCTGGCGCACGAGTACGCCGGGGGGAAGTGGGTCGCGCTCGGGGGCGGGGGATACGCGGTGGTCGATGTCGTGCCGCGGTCGTGGACGCATCTGGTGGGGATCGCGGCGGGCAGGCCGGTGGAGCCGGAGGCGATGATCCCGGAGGCGTGGCGGCAGGAGGTGTTCGCCCGGACTCGGCAGTTCGGGCCGCAGCGGATGACCGACGGGCGGTGGCCGGTGAGTTGGGCGTCCTGGGAGGCCGGGTACGACCCCGCTGACCGCTTGGATCAGGCCGTACGGGCCACTCGCCGGGCGGCGTTTCCGCTGCGCGGCCTGCTGCCCTGAACCCACCAGGCGGCTCGGTCGGCGGGGAAGGCGCCCCTAGGGCCGGCCGGGCGAAGCCGGCGTACGGGCTTCCGGCGGTGCGATGGCCGTCGGGTGTTTACGCCAACCGTGCGCATTTCCCCGGTTTCCCGCCCGTCCCCTCCTCCCATGCGTCACCATCGCATCCGTGTCGACCAGCGGAGCTCTGCGTGCGCATCTGCTGGCTGTCCGGCTTGCCGGGGAGGTGGGGACCTCTCGGGAGGACAGTCTGCGCAGTTATCGGCTGTTCGCGGCCCGGGATCCCCGGCTGCTGATCGGGATCGATCCCGAGGGGGCCTGGGGTCAGGCGGAGTTGCTTGAGCTGATGGCGCAGAAGTGTGGGGTCTCGGGCGACCCCCGGCACACTTCGGGGCCGGACGTGATCGATCCGGAGCGGACGCTGGCCGCGTTGGATCTCTTCGCGGGGCGGATCCGGGAGGTGGCCAGGCGCGGCGCGCCCGTGTTGTTCGGGACCGGGCATCCGCAGCGGCTGCTCGGGTTCTACGCCGGCCTCGCGGACGCGCTCTCGGCGGCGGGGTGTGACGTGCTCACACCCGCGCAGGGTCGCCGTATCGACATATTGACCCGGTTCGGTCTACGTACGCATCACCTCGGCTACGCACGGCGGGTTGGGTTGGTGCGGGAAACCGGCGGCGGGCGCCCCGGTTGTGAGCCCGGCGTGCACAGTCATTCGCCGCTGCCGGTTCGGGTCGTGCTGGAGGCCGCGGCGGAAGGCGGTGGGCCGTTGCCCGAGCTGGTCGTCGGGGATCACGGCTGGGTCTGTGGTGCTGGTCAGCTGGGGTTCGAGGCCATCGGGCTGGCCGACACCGACGATCCGGCGCTGTTCGTGGGGGAGGCGGAGGGGCGCGTGTCCGTCGTCGTTCCGGTTGATGACGCCGTGCGGCCTGAGTACTACCGGCCGCTCACCCGCTACGTACTCAAACGAGCGTGTCTGTCACAGTAGGCCTGCGATGGGTGCACCTCTTCCCCACTTGCATCACCCGCCCCTACATTGGGGAGTGAGCACGCAACGACGAAGAGTCACCGGAAGGGGAAGCCGGTGGCCGTCGAGTGCGGAAGGTTCAGGTGTGTCATGGCTGCAGCTGACGAGAGGCCTCTGAACGAGGTCGTGTTCCTTACCGTGGCGGAGGTCGCCTCGGTGATGCGAGTGTCGAAGATGACCGTGTACCGCCTGGTGCACAGCGGTCATCTGCCCGCGATCCGGGTCGGGCGGTCGTTCCGTGTCCCGGAGCAAGCGGTACACGAGTACCTCCGTGACAGCTATGTGGGGGTGGAGACAGCCTGACGGCAACCCCGGGGTGACCCCCGGGTGACCCCGGGTACCACCCTCGATTACGACCTCGGCGCTCGGTTGGGTAGGCTAGCCCCTCGTAGGTCGTGTGGGCCCATGGCGCCCAAACAACCGAGTGATGAGAAGTGAGCGAGGGTAGTCGTGGGCTCTGTTATCAAGAAGCGGCGCAAGCGGATGGCCAAGAAGAAGCACCGCAAGCTGCTCAAGCGCACGCGCGTTCAGCGCCGCAACAAGAAGTAAGCGGCGTCGCGAGAGCGTGTCACGCGTATCTGTGGCCTTCCATCGGCACGATGGGAGGCCACAGGCATATCCGGTGAACCCGGCATGGTCCGGGGAACCCGTCAAATGCCGATGAGTGAATTTCCGTCACTTCGTGCATCGGGCGGTCATCACAGCGCAACATCAACCCGCTAGGTTGGCCGTACGCATCACGTACGAGGGAAGGCGCTGATCTTGGGGAAGGTCGTGCTCGTCACCGGAGTGGCCCGGCAACTGGGCGGCCGGTTCGTACGGCGGATCCAGCGGGATCCGGAGGTCGACCGGGTGATCGCCGTGGACGCGGTGCCGCCGGCCCACCATCTGGGCGGGGCGGACTTCATCCAGGCCGACATCCGGCAGCCGACCATCGCCCGGGTGCTGGCCGAGACGGGCGCCGACACGGTCGTCCACATGGACGTGACCGGCACCGCGCTGGGCAGCGGCAACCGGGCCACGGTCAAGGAGACCAACGTCATCGGCACCATGCAGCTGCTCGGCGCCTGCCAGAAGTCTCCGAACGTGAAGCGGCTGGTGGTGAAGTCCAGCACCAACGTCTACGGGTCCGCGCCGCGGGATCCCGCCGTGTTCACCGAGACGACCCCGCCGAAGTCGCTGCCGAGCGGCGGCTTCGCCAAGGACACCGTCGAGGTCGAGGGCTATGTGCGCGGGTTCGCACGGCGCCGGCCGGACGTCGCCGTGTGCGTGCTGCGGTTCGCCAACATCCTCGGGCCCGCCGCCGACACCCCGCTCGCCTCGTACTTCGCGCTGCCCGTGCTGCCGACCGTGTTCGGCTACGACCCGCGGCTGCAGTTCGTGCACGAGGACGACGTCGTCGAGGTGCTCAGGATCGCCTCGCACGAACCGCGCAAGGGCACCCTCAACAGCGGCACGTTCAACATCGCCGGGGAGGGTGTGCTGCTGCTCTCGCAGTGCTCCCGGCGGCTCGGGCGGCCTACCGTGCCGCTGCTGCTGCCTGCGGTCACCTGGGCGGGTTCGCTGGTGCGTACGCTCGGTATGACGGACTTCTCGCCGGAGCAGATCCGGCTGCTCACGCACGGGCGGGTGGTGGACACGGTCCAGATGCGCGACACGCTGGGCTTCACGCCCAGGTACACGACGGCGGAGACGTTCGCGGACTTCGCGGGCGGCCAGGGCCCCGGGCTGGTGCCGCCTCAAGCCCTCGCGGGGGCCGTCGACCGGATCGCCGCGCTGGCCGCCAAGGGCGGCGGCATGCCCACGACGCACAGCGTCGACTAGCGCAACCGAGGAGCGCAGCAACGATGGCGGACGCCAAGGTCATTCCGTTCGACGACGACCGGTCCCGCGGTGGCGCGGTGCAGCGCCCGGCGCGACGCCGGAGCACGGGCAGCCGGCGCGGCGCCCTCGGCGAGGCCGGGGAGATGGGTGAGGTCCAGCCCCTGCCGGGCCTGGGCCGGGCACGGGAAGATGGGCCTGTGAGCCGCGAGGAGAAGCCGGAGGAGCCGCTGGAGCCGTCGGGTGCCGACGAGTGGGACGGCGGCGGCCTGGAGCGGCGTGTGGCGGCCGGGCTGGCCTTTCTGCGGCGCCGGCTGACCGGGGACTACGACGTCGACGACTTCGGTTACGACGAGGAGCTGACCGACCAGGTCCTGATGTCGCTGCTGCGGCCGGTGTACGAGAAGTACTTCCGGGTCGACGTGAAGGGCATCGAGAACATCCCGGCGGACGGCGGGGCGCTGATCGTCGCCAACCACTCCGGGACGCTGCCGCTGGACGGGCTGATGATGCAGGTCGCGGTGCACGACCAGCATCCGGCCGACCGTCATCTACGGCTGCTGGCGGCCGACTTGGTCTTCGTGCTGCCGGTGGTCAACGAGCTGGCCCGCAAGCTGGGGCACACCCTGGCCTGCACGGAGGACGCCGAGCGGCTGCTGGCTCAGGGCGAGCTGGTCGGGGTGATGCCGGAGGGCTTCAAGGGCATCGGGAAACCTTTCAGCGAGCGGTACAAGTTGCAGCGGTTCGGGCGGGGCGGCTTCGTGTCGACCGCGCTGCGGCAGGGGGTGCCGATCATTCCGTGCTCGATCGTGGGGGCGGAGGAGATCTACCCGATGATCGGCAACGCGAAGACGCTGGCGCGGTTGCTGGGCTTCCCGTACTTCCCGTTGACGCCGACGTTTCCGTGGCTGGGGCCGCTCGGTGCGATTCCGTTGCCGACCAAGTGGACGATTCAGTTCGGGGAGCCGATTCCGACGGACGGGTATCCGGCGGAGGCGGCCGAGGATCCGATGCTGATGTTCAACCTGACCGACCAGGTGCGGGAGCAGATCCAGCACACGCTGTACAAGCTGTTGGTTCAGCGGCGCTCGGTGTTCTTCTGACCTTCCGCGTTCTTCTGATTTTCCGCCCCTCACCCCGTCCGCATACGACACCGGGGGCGCCCCGCTCGGGTGGGGCGCCCCCGGTGTCGTTGCCGTACCGGCGTCAGTGCGTGTCCTCGCTGTCGATGCCCAGGCCCGGCAGGAGGCCGGGGAGGAGCGGGGGGAGGGTGACGTCGGGGGCGGCGGACGGGGATTTGCCGGCGGACGGGGCGCTGGTGCCGGTGCCCGTCTTCGGTGGGTCCAGCAGGCCGCCCGTGTCGCCGCCGAGCAGACCCTCGCCGCTGCTGCCGGTGGCGGAGCCGCTCGGGTCGCCCGGGCGTGCGTGCCGGCCGGAGGACGGGGTGGTGCTGGTGGAGCTGGGCGCCGTCGACCGGTGGTCGCCGGAGGAGCCACCGGATGCGGAGCCGGAGCCCTGCCGCTTGCCGTCGCGGCCCTGGGCGGGTGCCTGCGGGAGCAGGGACTGCAGCGGGGCGACCTCCTGGTCTATGGCGTCGAACACCGACGACACCTGCTCTTTGACGTCCCCGAGCTGCACGGGCAGCTTGTCGCTGAGCGCGCTCCACGCCTCGCGGTGGGAGCGGGAGAAGGTGGACAGCGCCTGGATCGGGCCGAGCGACTTGGGGTCGGCCTCGTAGGCCTCGTGGAGCAGGCGGTGGCCCTCGGTGACGTCCTGCTGCATGCCGGAGAGCGTGCGGCGGATCTCGCCGATGGACTCGTGGTCCAGGTGGCCGCCGCGGCCGCGCTCCAGCAGCCGGCGGGCCTCGTTGAGCCGGGTGGAGGCCTGGTCGAGATAGGTCTGGCCGCGCTGGTCGTCGCCGTCGGTCAGATAGTTGAGCTTGAAGTCCTCGATGCCGCGTTTGAGGCCGTAGAGGGAGTCACCGGGCAGGGCGTCCGAGCTCGCGGCGGCGACTCCGCCGAAGGCTCCCGCGGCCACGCCCACGCTGAGCCCGCCCGCCGCGAGCCCCTTGGTCAGCCGGGAACGCGGCCGGAGTTTGCCCAGCGGGCTCGCCCGGTGCGCGCCCCGGGACCGGGATGAGCGCTGTTCCGGTACGGACGCGTCCGCCGCCCCGGTGCCCTCCTGGAGCATGGCCTCCATCGCGGCCACCAGCTGGGCGCGCTGCACGACCTTGACCTCGGGATCGAGGTGCGGCTTCGGCAGTGCGCCGAGGTCCGCGGCCAGGGCCAGCAGCTCGCCCTGCTCGGTCCGCTCCTCGGCGGTCGGCGGGGAACCCGCCGGTCCTACGGACTGCTCTGCCGCCGTGTCCCGGTCGGGCTGTTCTTCCAGGGCCTGGGCGAAGGCGTTCGCCCGCCGGTGCGCCGATACGTTCGCGATCACTGGCGGCACCTCCTCTCGTCATGACGGTCGACTCCCCAGGGGGTCCTGAGGGTTGCACGCCCGCGACCACTTCACACGATCGAGCGATCAGGGTCGGCCAGGACGTGACCACAGGGAGCCTGTATCCCGCACAACGACTGGCGCGGCACTTGGGTTACGCACGGCGGGTGCCCGGATCGCAAAGACAACAGACGTTCACGGAACGTGAGTTGTTGTTGCCGAGAGTCACCTGTTTTTCAGCGGGCGTCGTCCGGCAGCAGACGGGCCAGCGTGCGTACGGCGCGGTACTGGAGGGTCTTGATGGCGCCCTCGTTCTTGCCCATGACGCGAGCGGTCTCGGCGACGGAGAGGCCCTGGAGGAAGCGGAGCGTCACGCACTCCTGCTGCTGCGGGTTGAGCCGGCGCACGGCGTCCAGCAGGGCGGCGTTCGACAGCGACTCCAGGACGGAGTCCTCCGGGGAGCGCTCGACCTCGTTGGCGTCGAGCATCTCGCCGGTGGTGACCTCCAGGCGGAAGCGGCTGGACTTGAAGTGGTCGGCGACGAGGTTGCGGGCGATCGTCACCAGCCAGGCCCCGAAGTCGCGGCCCTGCCAGGTGAAGGTGCCGATCCTGCGCAAGGCCCGCAGAAAGGTCTCGCTCGTCAGGTCCTCGGCGGTGGCCCGGCCGCCGACGCGGTAGTAGATGTACCGGTACACCGTGTCGCTGTACTGGTCGTACAGCCGGCCGAAGGCCTCGGCCTCGCCGGCCTGGGCGCGCTCGACCAGGTCCATCATCCGGGCGCTGTCGCTGTCCGCGGCCGGGCGGCGGGCGGTGGCGGCGCCGGCGGAGCGCCCTCGTCTGCCCACGGCGGCGCTGCCT
The DNA here is from genome assembly GCF_044456925.1 of Streptomyces sp. NPDC050743. NCBI lineage: Bacteria > Bacillati > Actinomycetota > Actinomycetes > Kitasatosporales > Streptomycetaceae > Streptomyces > Streptomyces sp. NPDC050743. Next base: position 46,052 of record NZ_JBITGJ010000059.1, on the reverse strand, counting down.
TCGGCCAGTGCGTAGCACGGGCCGACGGGCGTGGCGGTGGCGAGGGCGGGGACGGCGTACGCGGTGGGGACGAGGCCGCGCAGCGTCTCTTTGACCGTTGCGACAGTTGCGCGCAGCGTAGCCAGGCCCGAGGCGTCAACCCCGACGTGTGGGTACACGGGACTCCCAGAGGCAGAGCTTCCATCACGTGCAGTGCGGGACCGTTCACCCGTCGTAGCGACGGAGGGGTACCGGTTTGCGTCTGAGGAGAATAACGCTTCGTGCAGGCACTGCTACACCGAGTTGCTCAAATCATCGATTGCGTCGCATCTGTTACCGATTGACGCCACCTCAAGTGCCGTAGCCTGATCGCTTGTTGACCGAAATCTGGCCGGTTTCGGCGAGGTACAGCGCGTGTTGAAGTGGCCGCGGCATAATCCGGGCGCGGAAGCCGAGGGAGGGGCTCGGGGCGCAGCCGCGAGCGCCCCGTGGGGGCGCGGGGAACCGCGCTGTCGGCCCGCGACGGGCCGTGGCCGGGGACGGCCTCCGGACCTGCGGCGCTGATCCGTCTCCGCCGGCCAGGACTTATCGGCGCCGTCGGCTCAGCGCGATCGCCGCCGCGGTGCCACCGGCCACCGCGCCCACGCCCGCCGCCGCCGGAATGCCGACCTTCGCCGCCTTCCGGCCGGTGCGGTAGTCCCGCAGGCGCCAGTCCTTCTCGCGGGCGTGCTTGCGCAGCTTGGTGTCGGGATTGATGGCGTAGGGGTGGCCGACGAGGGAGAGCATCGGGATGTCGTTGTGGCTGTCGCTGTAGGCCGCGCAGCGGGAGAGGTCGAGGCCCTCGGCCGCGGCCAGCGCGCGAACCGCCTCCGCCTTCGCGGGGCCGTGCAGCGGCTCGCCGACCAGCTTGCCGGTGTAGATGCCGTCCACCGACTCGGCCACCGTGCCGAGCGCGCCGGTGAGGCCCAGGCGGCGGGCGATCACCTGGGCGATCTCCACCGGGGCCGCCGTGACCAGCCACACCTTCTGCCCGGCGTCCAGGTGGGCTTGGGCCAGGGCGCGGGTGCCGGGCCAGATGCGGTCGGCCATGTACTCGTCGTAGATCTCCTCGCCGATCGACTCCAGCTCGGCGACCCGGTGGCCCTTGACGATCGACAGCGCCGAGTCACGCGCGTCCTGCATGTGCTCGGGGTCCTCGACGCCGGCCAGCCGGAACCAGGCCTGCTGCCAGGCGAACTTGGCGAGGTCGCGCGTCTCGAAGAACTTCCGCTTGTACAGGCCCCGGCCGAAGTGGAACAGGGCGGCGCCCTGCATGACGGTGTTGTCGAGGTCGAAGAAGGCAGCCGCCTTGTCGTCGCCGATGACGGGGAACTCCGGTTCCCTGTCATCGGCCTGCGGGGTTTCCTGCGCCTCCTGCGAGGACTTGCGGGCAGCCTCCGCCGAGGCCTCGCCTGCCAACACGCTGCGCGCCGTGGCGGAGCGCCTACGAGGAGTGAGCCATCCGAGAGCGGCCATGTCGTGAGCATAGCCAGTTTGTTCGGTGCTTCCGGCAGTCCAGAGGTTGGATGCGTGTGAACTCTCCGCGACCGAGCCGTTAAAGAGCCGATCCGAAGCGTGCGCGGCACGCGCGACAATGGCCGGTATGAGTCCACTTTTCCGCCGCAAGGCCGACGCCGCCGATCCCCGCGACCGACTCGTCACGCTGATCCGCAAGCCCGGCTGTCATCTCTGCGACGACGCGCAGGTCGTGATCGAGAAGGTCTGCGCGGAACTCGGCGTGTCCTGGGAGCGGAAGGACATCACCGAGGACCGGGACCTCCATGACCGGTACTGGGAGCAGATCCCGGTCGTACTGGTCGACGGTGAACAGCACACCTTCTGGCGCGTGAACGAGGAGCGGCTGCGCCGGGCACTGACCGACTAGTCCAAACCGGCCGGAAAGTCGCTTAGGATCGACGGCGGTCTGATCTCGGGGGCGGGATTCGTGAGGAGAGTGTGCGGTTTTGCCCCCAGTAACGAAGGAGCGCCGGTGCGTATGCACCGGTTCCCGTCGACGCCGTGAAAGGTGCGTGACCCCGGTCACTTCTGCCGGGCAAATCGGACACCATCTTTGTGCACGCGTTCACAAAGACATAGCCTGCTGTCGACGGGGCGGTCTGGGGACGTATGACCGCCTGCAGCCCCGCTCTACCCGCAGGAGCACCGTGGCAACTGGCCGAACACACCGACCGGCGACCCGTAGCCGAGGGATTCCCGAGGCCACCGTCGCCAGGCTTCCCCTGTACCTCCGAGCCCTGACCGCGCTGTCGGAGCGCTCGGTACCCACGGTCTCCTCCGAGGAGCTGGCGGCCGCGGCGGGGGTCAACTCCGCCAAGCTGCGCAAGGACTTCTCCTACCTGGGCTCCTACGGAACGCGCGGTGTCGGCTACGACGTGGAGTATCTCGTCTACCAGATCTCCCGTGAACTCGGCCTGACCCAGGACTGGCCGGTTGTGATCGTCGGTATCGGTAACCTCGGCGCCGCCCTGGCCAATTACGGCGGGTTCGCCTCCCGTGGTTTCCGGGTGGCCGCGCTGATCGACGCCGATCCCGCGATGGCCGGAAAGCCGGTCGCGGGCATCCCCGTGCAGCACACGGACGACCTCGAGAAGATCATCAAGGACAACGGGGTGTCCATCGGCGTCATCGCCACCCCCGCCGGTGCCGCCCAGCAGGTCTGCGACCGGCTCGTGGCCGCCGGGGTCACCTCCATCCTGAACTTCGCGCCGACCGTGCTGTCCGTCCCGGACGGCGTCGACGTGCGTAAGGTCGACCTCTCGATCGAACTCCAGATCCTCGCCTTCCACGAGCAGCGCAAGGCCGGCGAGGAGACCCCCCTGGAGACCGCGGTGGGCGAGGGCGCGCTTCCCTCGGCCGCTCCCCGTGGCGCAGCCGCCGACGATTCCGCAGACCAGGGGCCCGACGGGGACGTACCCGCCGTGATGCCGGCATGAGTCTCCTCGTCGTCGGGCTGAGCCACCGCAGCGCGCCGGTCAGTGTGCTGGAGCGGGCCGCGCTGAGCGCGGACGCCCAGATCAAGCTGCTGCAGGACACGGTCGCCGCCGAGCCGGCCACCGAGGCCGCGGTGCTCGCCACCTGCAACCGCATCGAGCTGTACGCCGACGTGGACAAGTTCCACGCCGGTGTCGCCGAGCTGTCCACGCTGCTCGCCCAGCACAGCGGCGTCGGCCTGGAGGAGCTCACCCCCTACCTCTACGTGCACTACGAGGACCGGGCCGTCCACCACCTGTTCTCGGTGGCCTGCGGCCTGGACTCGATGGTCGTCGGCGAGGGGCAGATCCTCGGCCAGATCAAGGACTCCCTGGCCACGGCGCAGGACCTGCACACCGCCGGCAAGCTGCTGAACGACCTGTTCCAGCAGGCCCTGCGGGTCGGCAAGCGCGCCCACTCCGAGACCGGCATCGACCGCGCTGGCCAGTCCCTGGTCACCTTCGGCCTGGAGCAGCTGGCCGTCGGCGGAGCCGTCGAGGACTGGGCCGCGGGCAAGAAGGCGCTGGTCATCGGCGCCGGTTCGATGTCCTCGCTGGCCGCCGCCACGCTGGCGCGGGCCGGGGTCGCCGAGGTCGTCGTCGCCAACCGCACCTTCGAGCGCGCCGAGCGGCTCGCACAGATACTGACCGGCGCCGACGGCAACGCGGTGACCGCCCGCGCGGTACGGATGGATGCCGTGCCGGGCGAGCTGACACGTGCCGACGTCGTCGTCTCCTGTACCGGGGCGACCGGCCTGGTGCTCACTGCGGAGGCGGTCGCGCAGGCGGTCGAGGGCCGCACCGGCGCCCCCGTCGCCGAGATCGCCGACGGCGCCCGTCCGACCGATGACCGAGGCGTCCGTACGGCCCCGAAGGCCACCGCGGCCCCCCTGCCGCCCACCACCGTCGGCACCGACGAGAACTGCCCCCTGGACCTGGCCGCCGCACAGCCCGGCTTCTCCCTCATGGGCGAGGCCGCCGTCGCCGGTATGGACGCGGCCACCCTGGAGCAGCACGCGGCCTGGGCCGCAGGCAAAACGATCGACCGCCCGGGCCGTCGCGGCCCCGAGGCGGACGCCGAGCTGATCACCGCGCTCGCCGCGACCGCCGCGACCGTGGGCCGGATCCCCGAGCGGCGCAGGCCGGAGCCGGTCGCCGAGCGCCCGGCGCCCTTCCTCTTCCTGCTCGACCTGGCCATGCCCCGGGACATCGACGCGGCCGTGCACCGGCTGGCCGGGGTGCGGCTGGTGGACATCGAGTCGCTGGCGGAGGCCTCCGCCGACGCGCCGATGGCGGCCGACGTCGACCAGGTTCGGCGTATCGTCTCCGACGAGGTCGCCGCCTTCGGGGCGGCCCAGCGGGCGGCGCACATCACGCCGACCGTGGTCGCACTGCGCACCATGGCCGCCGATGTCGTCGCGGGCGAGATCGCGCGGCTCGACGGCCGCCTGCCCGACCTGGACGAACGCCAGCGCGGCGAGATCCGGCAGGCCGTGCACCGGGTCGTCGACAAGCTGCTGCACGCGCCGACCGTACGGGTCAAGCAGCTCGCGGCCGAGCCCGGCGGCGCCGGGTACGCGGACGCGCTGCGCACCCTGTTCGACCTGGACCCCGAGACGGTCGCCTCCGTCTCCCGGGCCGGGGACAGCACAGAAAAGAAGGACCGACCGGCATGACTGAGAAGGCACTGAGGCTGGGGACCAGGCGCAGCAAGCTCGCCATGGCCCAGTCCGGGCAGGTGGCGGAGTCCGTCCGCCGGGTGACCGGGCGGCCCGTGGAGCTGGTCGAGATCACCACGTACGGCGATGTCTCCCGCGAGGCGCTCGCGCAGATCGGCGGCACCGGCGTGTTCGTCACGGCGCTGCGCGACGCGCTGATACGCGGCGAGGTCGACTTCGCGGTTCACTCGCTCAAGGACCTCCCGACCACGCAGCCCGAGGACCTGGTCCTGGCCGCCGTACCGGTGCGCGAGGACCCGCGGGACGTGATCGTCGCCCGGGACGCGCTGAAGTTCACGGACCTGCCGCGCGGGGCGCGCATCGGCACCGGTTCGCCGCGCCGCATGGCGCAGCTGAACGCGTACGCCCGCGCCCACGGCCTGGACATCGAGACGGTCGCGATCCGCGGCAACGTCGACACCCGGATCCGGTACGTCCACGACGGCGAACTCGACGCCGTCGTACTGGCCGCCGCCGGACTGAACCGGATCGGCCGGATCGACGAGGTGACCGACTTCCTGTCGGTCGACACGGTTCTGCCCGCCCCCGGCCAGGGGGCCCTGGCGATCGAGTGTGCCGCGGGCAACGCGGACCTGATCGCGGCGCTCGGCGAGCTCGACGACCCGTTCACGCGGGCCGCCGTGACCGCCGAACGGTCACTGCTCGCCGCCCTGGAGGCCGGCTGCAGCGCCCCTGTGGGCGCGCTGGCCGACCTCCTGGCCGACGGGCAGATTGTCAAGGAAATGCGCCTGCGCGGCGTCGTCGGCACGACCGACGGCACCCGCATGGTGCAGCTGTCCACCACCGGTCCCGTGCCCCAGACGCACGACCAGGCGTTGGCACTCGGTCGCGACCTCGCCACCGAGATGCTCGCCCAGGGCGCGGCCGGTCTGATGGGGGAGCGAGCACATTGAGCCCCACCGCCCTTCCTGCCGCCGGTCCGGAACACGGGCACGTCACCTTCCTCGGTGCCGGACCCGGAGATCCGGGACTGCTGACTCTGCGCGCCGTGGAGGCGCTGTCGAGCGCGGACGTCCTGGTCGCCGAGCACGAGGTGCTCGACGTCATCCGGACGCACGCCCGACCGGGCGTCTCCGTCGTGCAGACCGACGCCGATCCCTCTTCGGTCCCGCCGCCGGGCATGGGCACGCCCCAGCTGACGGTCGTTGACGGCACGTCAACAACCGCCGCTGTCCCGGCCGCTGCCCGGGATGCCGCTCATCTTGTCATGGAGGCTGCGCGGGGCGGCAGGCGGGTCGTCCGTGCGGTGTCCGGGGACCCGGGACTTGATACGTACGCGGCCGAGGAAATGCTCGCCTGCGCCGCCGCCGGGGTGCCCTTCGAGGTGGTCCCGGGTGTCGCGGCGGCGGTCGGCGTGCCCGCGTACGCCGGTGTGCCGCTGCGCGGCGCCGAGGGCGCGGACGTCCGGTTCGTGGACGCCCGTACGGCGTCGGACCGCTGCTGGACCGAGGTGGGCGCGTCGGACGGCACGGTCGTCGTCTCGACGACCCTCGACTCGGTGGCCGCAGCGGCCGGTGAACTCGTGTCCGCGGGCCGCAAGCCGGACACCCCCCTGACGGTGACGATCGCCGGTACGACGACGCGACAGCGCACCTGGGCGGCGACGCTCGGCACGATCGCGCAGACCCTGAAGCAGGCGAAGGTGCTGCCGTCGCCGGACGGTGGCCGGCCGGTGATAGCCGTGGTCGGTGAGCGTTCCACCGCCGCCCGGCGCGACCAGCTGTCGTGGTTCGAGTCCAAGCCGCTGTTCGGCTGGAAGGTGCTCGTGCCGCGCACGAAGGAGCAGGCGGCGTCGCTCTCCGACCAGCTGCGGTCCTACGGAGCGGTGCCGTACGAGGTCCCGACCATCGCGGTGGAGCCGCCGCGCACCCCGCAGCAGATGGAGCGAGCGGTCAAGGGTCTGGTGACGGGACGCTACGAGTGGATCGCCTTCACGTCGGTCAACGCGGTGAAGGCGGTGCGGGAGAAGTTCGAGGAGTACGGCCTCGACGCGCGTGCCTTCGCGGGCATCAAGGTGGCCGCGGTGGGCGAGCAGACGGCCAAGGCGCTGGTCGCCTTCGGCGTGAAGCCGGACCTGGTGCCGAGCGGGGAGCAGTCGGCCGCGGGTCTGCTGGAGGACTGGCCGCCGTACGACCCGGTGTTCGACCCGATCGACCGGGTGTTCCTGCCGCGCGCCGACATCGCCACCGAGACGCTCGTCGCCGGGCTCATCGAGCTCGGCTGGGAGGTCGACGACGTGACCGCCTACCGGACGGTCCGCGCCTCGCCTCCGCCGGCCGAGACCCGCGAGGCGATCAAGGGCGGCGGCTTCGACGCGGTCCTCTTCACGTCCTCCTCGACGGTCCGGAACCTGGTCGGCATCGCGGGCAAGCCGCACAACGTGACGGTGATCGCCTGCATCGGCCCGGCCACGGCGAAGACGGCCGAGGAGCACGGCCTGCGGGTGGACGTCATGGCCCCGGAGCCGTCCGTGCACAAGCTGGCCGAGGCGCTGGCCGACTTCGGCCTGAAGCGGCGGGCTGCCGCCGTGGAGAACGGGGATCCGGTGACGCGGCCGAGTGAGCGGCGGCCGGGGGCGCGGAGGCGTCGCTCCACGACGTGAGGTGTGGCGGGTGCCCTGTCCAGGGCACCCGCACGCTCAGTGGTCGGCGGCGTAGGGCAGGAAGGTCGCCCACGCCGTGGGGGCGAGGGCAAGGCGGGGGCCGGTGGGATTCTTGGAGTCGCGGACGAGGATCTGGTCGGGGGCGGTGGCCACCTCGACGCAGTCGGGGCCATCAGGCGTGCTGTAGCTGCTTTTTATCCACTCCAGCTTCATGTCTCTCCAAGCACTTTCTCGATGAAGGCCAGCGACTCCCGAGGGGTGAGAGCCTGTGCGCGGATGATCCCATAGCGGATGTCCAGCACCTGAACCTCTTTCGGGTCGGTGATCACGCGGCTGACGAGTTGGACCTCGTTGTGTCCGACAGTCTGCCGTCCCGCAGCCGCAGCAGCCTGAACGAACCCGCCAGACCGGCGTTGTCCTCCCGCTCCAAGGGCAGGACCTGCAAGTCGACGTTCCTGAACTGACCGGCGTCCAGCAGGTGTTCGAGCTGCCTTCGCATGACCATCCTGCCACCGACGGGGCGCCGCAGCGTCGACTCACATTGGACGAAGCTGAAGACTCGCAGCGGCGCTTCGGCGAGGATGTCCTGGCGCGCCAGGCGGGCTGCCACGTGCTGTTCCAATTCCTCCTCTGTGAACGGAGGCCGTCGGGTGGCCATCGACGCGCGCACGTACTCCTCCGTCTGCAACAGCCCATGGATCACGGAGTTGTTGTAGGCGCACAGCTCGACCGCCTCCGCCTCCAGCTTCTTCAGATCCCGCACCTTCTTCGGGTACCGGACCTCCGCCACGTCCGTCTTCATCGCCGCGATCCGGCCGCCCGCACCCAGGGCCTCGTCCGCCGCGTCCAGGTACTCCGGCCGGGGAATCCGCCGCCCCCGCTCCACCGAGGAGACCAGCTCCTCCCCGTAGCCGATGGCCGCTCCGAACTCGGCCTGGGTGAGGCCTGCCGCCTCCCGCCAGAGCTTCAGTTGCCGTGAGACCGTCCGCATGACGGCTCCGGCCTCGTCGTCTTCCAGCTCCGCGTCCCAGTCGCTCCCGTACGTCGTCCTCCCGTCACCAGCGGGCTGCCGTTCTTCACAGGCTAAGCGCGCTTGGACACGCTGAGTGACGTGAACGAGCAAATCTCCACCCTCCCCACCTCGGCGCACCTCGCACCGGCGCCGGGAAACGGGTGATCCGGTGGCGCTGCGGCCGGGGCTTCGGGCCGTAAAAGACCAAAGAACCCGGGGAAAAAACCAACCAACCAAACCAAACCTCGCGTAGGTCACCCGGGTGGGTGAATCCGGTCGATCTGGCTGGCGCGGCGGCGGCACGGGCGGGCAGTCTCGCCCCGAGGCAATTGCCTCTGTCACAACTCCGCAAGCCCACACATGCATCGGCCCCCGCCGGGACGGCAATCCCAGTGCGAGGGCCTGACCAACGAGGAAGATGGAGCCTCTTCCCCATGGCTGAGAAGAAGCCTAACGCTGTCCGGCGCACGATTCCGGGTGTTCGGCGATCCACCACCCACTCCGGTGTCACCCACGTACGCACGTACCACTCCGGGCAGTACGTCGTCGTAGGCAACCACCTTGCCCAGCACCGCGAACTGTCCCTGACCGCCATCGGACTCGCGACCCACATCCTGTCGGTGCCCGAGGGCACTCCGGTCGACATCCGCAGCCTCGCCGAACGCTTCCCCGAGGGACGGGACCGCATCGCTGCCGCGCTGCGCGAGTTGGAGGCGCACGGCTACCTGGCGCGGGTCCGCGAGCACACGGAGTCGGGCCGCCTGGTCACACGGACGTACGTCCACCACACCCCCGTCCCGGCTCGCGCCGCCGCCATCGCGCCCTTGCGCGTGGCCGAGCGTCCCGCGTCAACGACCGGTACCCGCGACCCTCGGCCCGAGGCAGGCGCGGAGGCACAGGAACCGCCCGAGGAGGACGACCAAGCCCCCCACCGCGACGACGCACCCGAACCCGCGCCCGAACCCGAAGCCGCGCCCGCGCAGCCCGCCCGGCTTGCGCCGGACACCCCCGCCGACCGGCGTCACGACAGGGCCGTTGCCCTCCTCGCGGGTCTGCGCCGCACCGACGACCGCCTCGCCCTCTCCCAGCGGCAGGTGGACCGACTCGCACCCGCCGTCGCCGCGTGGTTCGCGGTCGGCATCACGGAGGCCGCCGTTCACCGCGCTCTGACCGTGGGTCTTCCGGAGGACATGCAGCACCCGGCCGCTGTGCTCGCCTACCGGCTCCGTGCGATGCGGCCGGTACCGCTCCCCGCCCGCCACGCACCGTCACCGATCAGCGGGGTCGAGGCGGCCGGAGCCACCCGTCGATCCGACCCGCTCCAGAACTGCGACGGTTGCGACCGCGCCTTCCGCTCCCCGCACCCCGGCCGCTGTCGTGACTGCCGCGCCGGCCAAACGATGCCGGGCGAGGGCGCGTGCGCCGCATGAGCCCGCTGTACTGGCCCGTGGGCCTCCGGTCCCGGCTGGCTCCCGCCGCCGACCGGGCGCAGTTGGTCGACCGGGTACTCACGGACTTGGGCGGACACTGAGCGGCAGGCGGGTGCGAAGGGCGGCCGCCTGCCGCTCGCGCCGGTCAGGCCGTCGTACCGCCCGCGTAGTCGCTGTTGAACGTCGTCTCGACCGTCCGGGCCACCGGCTGGGCCACGCCCGTGCCGGTCAGGATGATGCCCAGCTCCCGGTTGTTGCTGAGGGAGTTGCTGCTGATGTTCATGGAGCCGGCCTCGACCTCCTGGGTGGACAGGCCGTAGTCGGCGACCATGGCCTTGGCGTGGATGTAGAAGCCGTTGGGGTCGGAGTAGCCGACGACCGTGCCGCCCGCGGCCTTGATGGCGGAGACCTCGCTGGAGTAGCTGGAAGGATTCTCCAGGACCACGCGGACCTTCACGCCGGCCTTGGCGCGGGCCACGATCGCGTTGACCACCGTGCTGTCGCTGAACTCCAGTTCCTCGACGTCGAGGGACTTGGTCGCGGAGTTGATGAAGGACACCAGGCGGTTGCGGGAGTCGTTGGGGGACCACAGGAGGTGGTCGCCGTCGGTCGGGGTGACCGAGGTGGCCGTGTAGTCGGCGTTGAAGACCTTCTCGATGGCGGCGACGTCGCGCGTGTCGTCGGTGAAGACGCCGTAGTCGCGGCTGGTCGTGTAGTACTGCGCCGTCAGGTTACCGGTCATGACCAGGGACTTGACGCCGTCGACGGTGATCGTCTTCTGGTGGGTGTAGACGAAGGCCGACGACGACCAGACCACGCCTATGCCCGCGTTCGTCAGGGACGTGTACGCCGAGTTGTTGGCGGTCTTGTGCTGGCGGTCGAGGATGACGCGGACCGTGACGCCCTTGTTCTTCAGGGCTATGAGGTCGTTGACGGCCGTGGTGTCCTCCAGCTCGTACATCGTCATGTCGAGCTTGCTGGTGGCCGAGTTGATGAAGTCGTAGATCGTCGGCTGGCTGCCGGTCTGGGAGAAGGCGAAGGCCGAGTAGCTCGCGGCGTTGGCGGGGACGGCCGTGGCGACGACGGCGGCGCCGGCGGTCAGGGCGATGGTCGCGCGGGTGAGGACCTTCCGCAGCATGCGTGTCTCCTAGGTGAGCGTGAGCGCACGGGGAGGGGGTGGCGCGGGCATGACACCACGCGCGTAGAACGCCCGGGAGGCGCGCGGATCCAGGGATCGCCAGGAGAGCGCAAAGACTTCGTATGACGGCGCCGGTTTGTCCGGGAATGGGCCCGCTGCGGGCCGCCTAGGAGCCGGCGGCCGGTCCGACACGGCGTCGGCAAAGACGGGGGCCGGGCGGGCGTAGCGTAGAGGGCATGACGAAGTACGGATCCTTCCCCGGTACGCGTCCCCGGCGGCTGCGCACGTCGCCCGTCATGCGCCGCATGGTCGCCGAGACGCGCCTGCACCCGGCCGACTTCATCCTCCCGGCGTTCGTCCGGGAGGGCGTGAGCGAGCCGGTGCCGATCGCCACCATGCCCGGTGTCGTCCAGCACACCCGCGACAGCCTGAAGAAGGCCGCGCTGGAGGCCGTGCAGGCCGGGATCTCCGGGATCATGCTGTTCGGCGTGCCGGAGGAGGCCAAGAAGGACGCGCAGGGCACGGCCGGCACGGACCCGGACGGGATCCTGCAGGTCGCGCTCCGGGACGTGCGCGCCGAGGTCGGCGACGACCTGCTCGTCATGTCCGACCTGTGCCTGGACGAGTTCACCGACCACGGGCACTGCGGGGTCCTGGACGCCGAGGGCCGTGTCGACAACGACGCGACCCTGGAGCGGTACGCGGAGATGGCCCAGGTGCAGGCCGACGCCGGCGCCCACGTCGTCGGGCCGAGCGGGATGATGGACGGTCAGATCGGCGTCGTCCGCGACGCGCTCGACCAGATCGGGCGCGAGGACGTGGCGATCCTCGCCTACACCGCCAAGTACTCGTCCGCCTTCTACGGCCCCTTCCGCGAGGCCGTCGCCTCCTCGCTCCAGGGCGACCGCAAGACCTACCAGCAGGACCCGGCCAACTGGCGCGAGTCCCTGCGGGAACTGTCCCTCGACCTGGAAGAGGGCGCGGACATGGTCATGGTCAAGCCGGCCGGACCGTACCTCGACATCCTCGCCCGGGTCGCGGACGCCGTGGACGTGCCCGTCGCCGCCTACCAGATCTCCGGCGAGTACGCGATGATCGAGGCCGCCGCCGAGAAGGGCTGGGTGGACCGGGACCGGGCCATCTTCGAGACGCTGACGGGCATCAAGCGCGCCGGGGCCCGCACCATCCTCACCTACTGGGCGACCGAGGTGGCGCGGAAGCTGCGCTGAGCCGGGGCGCGAACACGCTGCGGCCCTCGGGCCGGCTCGGAGTGGAGCCGGCCCGAGGGCCGCATGTTTTTCGGGGAGCTCCGGCCGGGCTCAGTCCCACCAGAAGGTCCAGGCGGGCGCCCCTATCAGGTCCTTCGCGTAGGCGCGGAAGGTGTCCTGCTCGCCCTGGAGCACATTGTCCGGGCAGAACGCGAAGTGCTCCGCCGCCACCGCCTCGGCGTCCTCCTCGGTGGTCGGCGGAGCCGCCACCGAGACGACGAGGGAGTCCAGGCCGAGCGCCACGACCCGTATGCCGAACCGGTCCTCCCAGGAACGCAGCACCGCGCACATGCGAGCCACGTCACTCTCGTAGTTCACCGGCCCGGTCCAGCCGATCGCCGCCGGTATGTCGGCGGACCGGCGGGCCGGGACCAGGGCGAGGTGCGCCTCCTCGATCATCGCGCCCCGGCCGCCCCTGAGCGCGTCGGCGACCTGCGCGGCGCGGGTATCCGGGTCCGCGGCGAGCGCGCCGGCCGGGGCGAGGCCGGGCCATTCGTCGCCGAACGGCTCGAGGTCCTCGGTGATCTCGTCGTCCTCCGTCTCCTCCGCCCAGTACTCCGCCAGGACGTCCTCGGCGTCGTGATCGCCCGGGTACGACGTGTAGCCGGGCCGCAGCGCCCAGTTCTCCAGGCCGCCCCGGGACGCGGCCAGGTCCACGAGCACCGGCAGCAGACCGGCGCGGGCCGCCGGCGCGCCCAGCGCCTTCCACGTGCCCGGCGCGGCCGGCTTCTCCGCGTGCCACAGGAGCGGTTCGTGCCAGGGGCCGTCGTGCGTCAGGTCGACGAGCCTGCCGGGCGGCAGCTGGAGCCCGAGGGTACGGCCGCTGGGGTCGGTGGCCAGCTTGGGCAGCGGGTTGGGAAGAGTCGCCATGCCAGTGACTGTAAAGGCCGCCACTGACAACGCCGTTGACCGGCCTCGTCCGAGGAACCCACGGCTTCCGAACCATCTCTTACCGGTTGGTGTTGTGATGGATGAGGGCAGGGTGACGGGAAGGATGGAGGAACGTGCGGATCGGGCGTTACCCGGTGCGGTGGCACATCGTGCTGCTCACGCTGTGGACGACCGTCTGGTTCCTGGTGGCCGAACGCCACGCGGCCGTGTCCTGGCACTATCTGCGCCAGGGCGAGCAACTGCTCTTCGGCCAGGCCTCCGGCGGCGGCCTCGCCCTCTACGCCAACCACCCCGAGCTGCAGATCGGCCCGGTCAGCTTCCTGGTCGCCGGCCTCTTCGCGCCGTTCCCACCCGGCCTGGGCGGGAGACTGGCCGACGCGTTCATGTCCGGGCTCGGCCTGTACATGCTCGTCCTGGTCGGCCGCGCCGCCGCCGACCACTACCTCGGCACCGGCGTCAACCACAAACGCCTCCAGCAACGCGTCCTGGTCGCCGGGGCGGCCTTCATCCCCATGTGGGTCGAGGTCTCGGTCCGCTTCGCCCACCTCGACGACGTCCTGGCCCTGTTCTTCACCACGCTCGCGGTACGCGCACTGGTCCGGGGCAACGCGACGGCGGTGGGCGTGTTCCTGGCCCTGGCGGTCGACTCCAAGCCCTGGGCGGTCGGCTTCCTGCCGTTGCTGCTCGCCCTGCCCCGCCCAACCCGTCTGCGCGCGGAGACCTGGACCCTCGCCCTGGTGGCGGCGGCCTGGCTCCCCTTCTACCTGACCCACCTGGAAACCCTGCACGCGGCTCGCTTCGCGATCCCCAACCAACCGGCGTCCTCTCTGCGCTGGTTCGGCGTGGACGACCCCGCGACGCCGTGGTGGGACCGCCCCGCGCAGATGGCCCTGGGCGTGGGCCTCGGCGCCGTGGCGGTACGACGGGGCCGCTGGCCGGCGGTGGTCTTCCTGGCCGCCGACGCCCGCATCCTGCTCGACCCCAGCGTGTACACGTACTACAACGCCTCGGTCCTCCTGGGCACCCTGATCTGGGACTCGATCGGCCAGCGCCGCCTGGTCCCGTGGGTCAGCTGGATCGCCTTCATCTCGCTCTACGGCGGCGCCCTGCTGATCCCGTCCGACTCCACCCGGGGCTTCATACGCCTGGCGTTCTGCGTCGGCTCGGCGGCGTACGTCCTGCTGTGGCCCCAGCGGGCCCCTCGCGGCTGCCGCCGGGGCCGACGCGCACACCGCGAGCCGGTCGACGGGACCCTCGTCAACAACTGACAGTCATCAAGCAACACTTCGTCACGTATTGGAGCAGCGGCTGTCAGGCGGACGCTCAGGGGTCCCTCACGACGTCAAACCAGCGTCGTGATACAGAACGGGTGCCCGGCCGGATCGAGCAGCACCCGCCACCGCTCCCCGCCCGGCTGGAACTCGGGCTTTTCCGCGCCCAGTTCGAGCAACCGCTTCTCGGCGGCGTCCAGGTCGTCCACGCCCAGCTCGATGTGCGCCTGCTTCTCCTGGGCCGGGTCCGGCCAGGTGGGCCGGCGGTAGTCGGCGAGGCGGTTGAAGCCCAGGCCCGTCGAGCCCTCCTTGCCGAGGAAGACGAAGTCGTCGTCGGAGAAGAGGACGGACATGCCGAGCAACTCGCTGTAGAAGTCGGCCAATTCCTTGGGGTCGGCGCAGTCGAAGGTGACGGCGGCGAAGCGGAACGCGGGTGCGGATGACGTCTCTGTGCTCATGCCGAGGACGGTAGGACATGACCAGGACAGTTCCGGTCCTGGTCATGTCGGTTCCTGTGCCAGACTTCCCGCCGTGCTCAGCTCCTCCGCCCGCCTCCTGCGCCTGCTGTCGCTGCTGTCCTCCCGTCCTTCCTGGACCTGTGCCGAACTGGCCGAGCGCATGGAGGTCACCGACCGCACGGTCCGCAGGGACATAGCGAGGCTGCGGGACCTCGGCTACACCGTCGACTCCGACGCCGGCCCCTGGGGCGGTTACCGCCTGCGCGCCGGCTCCCGCGTGCCGCCGCTGATCCTGGACGACGAGGAAGCGCTGGCCGTGGCGGTCGGCCTGCGCGGGGCCGCCCTGAGCGACGCGCTCGGCGGGGACCAGGCAGCCCTCTCGGCTCTGCTGAAGCTGCGGCAGGTGCTGCCCCGGCACATCGCGGACCGCCTCGGCGACCTGGACGACGCGTTCGTACGCCTCCCGGGTGCGGACGGGACCGACGGACCGCACATCCGGCCCGGCCTGCTGCTGGAGCTGGCCGTCGCCTGCCGGGAAGGCCGCCGGGCCCGGATGTCGTACACCGACGGAGCGGGCAGGGGCACGACCAGGGAGGTGGATCCATACCGACTCGTCCACACGGGGCGCCGCTGGTACTTCGTGGCGCGGGACGTCACGCGCGCCCAATGGCGCACCTTCCGCGCCGACCGGGTGGACCGCCTCCAGCCCACCGTCCACCCGGCAGACCTCACCGACGCGCCGGACCCGGCCCACCTGGTCTCCCGCAACATCGCGAACGGCCCCTACCCGCTCTCGGCGACCATCCGCCTCCCGCTCCCCGTCAGCGAGGCGCTACGGCTGATCCCGCCCACGGTCGGCACCCACCGCCCCGACGGCCCCGATGCCACGGTGGTCGACATCGGCGGCCCCGACCCGGACGGCCTCGCCCGCTACCTCCTCGGCCTGGCCACGCCCTTGCGCGTCCTCGCACCGGACTCGGTACGACAGGCACTGGTACGCCGGGCGCGGGAACTGGCCGAGGACAACGCGCGCGCCATGGACGCGCCCCCCGACTAGCCGTCGTCGGAAGGGCGTGAGCCCCGGTGGCCGGTCTTCCGTGCTCGTCAGGTGTAGATGCCGGTTCCCAGGTTGTCGAAGAGTTCGTTCCATTCGCTGTAGGCGTGAGCGAAGGGCAGCGGGTCGATGCGCCGGATGTCGGCCATCAGCGCCTCGACCTCCTGCCAACGACGAGCATCCTCGTGTTCGGGGTCTTCGCCCTCTGCCCGCTCGAAGGAATCGATGTAGCCGACGAAGGAGACCACGGTCTTCGCCAGGGACGAAAGATCCTGGTGGATCGGGATCAACTCCTGTGTCGCGTCCGTGTACTGGTACACCACACCGGTTTCCGGATCGATCACTACGGCGTTGATCGGAAAGTTCCCGATGGGCACGACTTTGTCGACACCCTCCGGGAACGTCCAGCCCCGCTCAGCGCGGGAGGCGCGGTCCCACACCAGGTCGGGATCGAAGGCCTCGGGAATGCCGAACGGAATCTCCCAGTCCTCCGAGGACGGAATTCCCACCTCGGTGAGAAACGTGAGCGTCTCTCCGCTGAACCCGTACTGTGCCGCGGTATCTTCGGGCAGCAGGTGCACGTCCTCTTCACCGACCACTTCGGCCAGGCTGTCGTGATCCAGACTGAAGAGCACCCTGTGAACCTCACTTGGCCTGTCGCGCGGCCTCCATCGCCGCGCCGTCCGCTTCCGTCATCATGCCACGGCTCAGGCCGTACTTTTCGTGCCAGTCTCGTAGGTTCTGGCGGTACGCCTTGTGTTCGGCGTCCTTGTTGGGATCGGGTTTTCCATCGGGGCCCGGCGTCTGGTCGTACTTGTGGGAGTGCGTGATGTCCATGTCGTGCTTGAAGTGTTCGGCGAGCCACTGATCGCACCATGAACTTGCGGCCTGACATGGTTGTCGCTCCGTGTACAGGGGGCTCAGCCCGTCAGGGTTGCCGTCCCTCAGCACGGGGTAGCCGATGGTTCGCTCGGAGTGGACGCCCTTGCTGTGTCCGACGAGGATGAACTTGTTTCCGTTGGAGTCGACGTAGTGCGCTGCGGCGTAGTTGCCGCCTGCGTAGTCCTTCTTCGAGTAGCGCGCCAACTGCGTGGCGTAGGCCAGATCGCTCTCCTCGTCCGGACCCAGCCGCCTCGACTGCACTTTCGGGTTGGCGTCGTCGGGCTTGAGGGCATAGGGATTGTCACCCTTGTCCACCGAGGACCGGTATCGCCAGACCTTGCCGCCCCTGACCAGGTCGGGCAGATCCGGCTCGGTGCCGTCGATCTTGGTCGGCGTGCGGCCGTCCGAATGGAGCCTTTCCACCGTGCCGTTGTGGTTGAGCAGGTACACCGGGGTGTTGCCGTCCCCGTGGTGATCCGTCTCGATCCCCTTGACCCGGTGCCCGATCTCGATGTCGTTGCCCTTGTGCAGACGCGAGATTCCCCTCGCCCGGTCAGGGACGGTCTCGGTGATGTGCTTTCCGACCTTGACGAGAGCCCTCTCGCAGCCGTGCAGGGCACCATGGATCATCGAGTCGAAGGTCTGGGTGAAGGGGTCCTTGCCCCTGGTGCGGCCGAACAGGCCCTTGGCCCGGCCGAGTGGGGCGGCGCTGTTCGCGTGGAGTTCGCTGCCGTGGAAGGAGAGCTTGCCGGCGCCGGACTCGAACTCCTCGTGGTCGATGTGGAGGTCACCTCCCGCACCACCGCCGGACGCCGAGGCCAGTTCCATGCCACCGCCGCCTCCCGCCGAGGCCAGCTTCATGCCGCCGTGGCCGTGCCCGGCATCGGCGCCGCCGTCACCGCCAGTGCCGGTGGGGGCGGGCGGCAACGTGAACGCGTCCTCCGCCAGATTCAGCACCGCGTCCTCGATCATCGCCTCCAGCTTGGCGTTGACCGGCTCGGTGACCTTGGCGATCAGTTCGTTCACGATCTGGTCGGCGGCCTCGTCGATGATGCGTTTCACCAGCTGGCGCATGGCCGTGACCTCCGCCGCGCCGAGCACGGCGGACAGGCCTCCCGTGACGAAGGCCAGGCCGACCGAGAGGCCCACCGAGCCGGCCATGACGGCGAGTTCGGCCTCGGCCTTCGTCTTCATGCCGAAGACGATGTCCGCGACCACGTCCAGGGCGTCGGCGAACAGACGGGCCAGCTCCGGGATCTTGTCCAGGTGGCCGGCCTTGACCTGGTTCCAGTGGGTCTGCATCGAGTGGACGGCCCAGCCCTTGGACGAGGCGAGGATCTGCTCCACCGCCTTGTGCGCGTCCGCTCCGTGGCCCTCGAACTTGTCGGCGAACTCCCGCATGGCCGTGGCCATGTGGCGGTAGTCGTCCTCGTCGACGTTCGGGAAGTGGATGCCGATGTAGTCGAGGACCTGGTCCAGCCAGCCCGGAATCGTGTAGCCCATCCCCCGTGACGCCCCCTCGTCCTCCTGATTGTCGGATGAGTAGTAAAACCCTAACGGTAGGCGGGCGTTGGGAGGCAAGGGTGCCTGGCTGCTCTATGGCGTGACTGTGACAACACCTGCTGGCGGTCGCTCCGGTTCAGGCCGGGCGCAGGTGCACCAGCGTCTCGTCCGTACCGATCAGGAGCGTCCCGGCAAGGGTTACGGCCAGCGAGCGCACCGGGGCTCCCGGCCAGTACGCGCGGACCGTCCCCTCCTCGTCCAAGGTGTGGTGCTCGACCAAGCCGTCCGCCCAGCCGATGGCCAGTACCGGTGATCCGGCGTCGGTGGTCGCTGCCGCCAGGGCCGTCACCGGGCAGGCCCGCGACCGAACAGGGGAAGCGAGTGGCTCGGCCCCAGGGGCCCACGCCCGTACCGCGCCGTCGTACCCACCGCTGTAGATCAGGGGGATGCCCCGTCCGTCCTCCGGTGTCGCCAGGCGCAGGGCCGCCACGGCCGCGACCTCGCCCTGGTGCAGGTGCGCCACCCACGACCCCGACTCCGCGTCGGCTGCGGAGAGGGCGTGTACTCGGCCCGCGACGTCCCCGGTCGCGAGCAGTCCCCCGGAAAACGCCAACGCGGCCACATCGCCGCCCAGTTGGGTCTGAGCCGTCTCCGTCAGCCGTTCCAGTGGCGTCGGCCCGTCCTCCAGCAGCGCCGCCAGACCCGTCGCCCTCGGCGCCGAGGGACTGTGCCGGGTGTGCAGCCTGCCCTGCGCGTCCAGGACGAGTACGTCCCCCTCCGGCGTGGCCGCCACCGCGCGCACCCCCTGCACCGGCTCCGGCAACCGGCCGGCCGGAGCCGCGTCCGCCTCGCCGACAAGGCGGACCGTGCCCTGGTGATCGGCCACCGCCAGCGTCCCGGCGAGCTTCCCGCTCCCCGACGACAGCGCACGTGCCGGTCCCGGCCACGGCGGGCGCACGTCGCCCCGCACCCTGCGCCAGACCACCCGCCAAGCGGCACCCTCGGCCAGCGCGGCGAGCGCCTGCGGCAGCCGCGGGTCGGCCTCGTCGCCCAGCGCCGCCAGGAGCACGACGGCCCGGTCCGCCGGTGTCTGCTCCCGCGTCAGGGAAGCTCCCGCCCGCAGCCACGCCGCGCACAGGCCTCCGTGAGCGTCACCGGAGCGTTGGTAGCCCAGGGACACCTGCCAGGGGTCCGCTGCGCAGACCGCCGCCGGATCGTCCAGATCCACTGGCGCCTTCGCGTCCTCGGACGCCGCCCGGCGGTCGGTCGGCTGGTCAGCCGCCCACGCCGCGTACCGCTCCGGATCCGTCCACTGCGCCTGGTCGAGGTCCATCACGGCCGAGGGCACGGCCGTGAGCGCCGCGGCCTCGGCGTTCTCGCTCCGGACCTCCACCAGCAGCCGTACCTGCGGCAACTCCGACAAGGCCAGCGCCAGTTCGGCGACCGGCCCGGCGTCCTCCGCTCCATGCAGCTCCGGCAGCGCGATCACCGTACGGCGCTCGTCGGCCGCCAGCGCCTCGACCAGCTCGCCCGGGGTGCGGGCGGCCACCGACAGCTGCTGGGCCAGGGTCCAGGCCGCGGTCAGGGCGGTCCGGCCGGACAGGGGGACGAAGCCGTGGATCCGGCGTTCCGGCTGCGTCCCCTCCCGCGTCCCGTGCCCGATCAGCCACGCCAGCAACGTCGACTTGCCGCATCCCGCGCTCCCGGTGACGACACACAGGCGAGGAGCCGTCGGATCGGCCAGCCAGGAGAGCAGCGCGGCGGCCGCCGGTTCGCGGCCCGCCGCCGGGCGGGACCACTTCAGCGCTCCGCTCACCGGCGGCCCGCCTGCTGCGCCGCCTGCGTGATCAACTCCTTGAGGCCCTCTTCGCGTGAGTCCGCGGTGGAGCCGTAGTCGAAGCTGTGCGTGAACTCCGCGTGCGGGAAGGTGGCTTGCAGCCATACGGCGCAGTAGTGGCCCGGCATCATGCACGGCTCCAGCTCGCAGTAGACGCGTCGGACCTGCTCCGGGGCCACCCCTTGCGCGTGCAGGCGCTGCCAGACCAGTTCCTCGGGGTGCGGGCGTCCCGGGCCCGTGGCGTCGGTGACGATCTGCTTGGCGCCGGACGCGTCGACGTACTCGAAGGCGGAGGAGAACGGGAAGTTCAGCGTGTGCCGTACGTCGTCCAGCACCTTCGGCCACCAGCTCTCGCGCTCCTCGAACGCGGCGGCGTCGATCCGGCGCAGCTCGGCGTTGAGTTCGCGGAAGGCGGCGGCGGCCACCGGGAGGCTGGTCGAGGCGGCGATCACCGGCATGCGGCGGTCCAGGGCGGCCAGCGAGGCGTTGAAGGCCAGGATGTCCGAGCTGACGAACATGTCGTCCTCGTCGAGGCCGAGGAACACCGCCTGCACCGCGCCGTCCGGACGCACGCACAGGTGGGCCAGCGGGTCGCCGCCGATCCGCAGCCAGTTCTCCCGGCCGTCGGCGGGTGCGGGCAGCCCCTGGTGGCCGGCGGTGATCCCCAGGGTCGGGTCGTCGGTGTCACCGGCGGCCGTGAAGTAGGGCTGCACGTGCAGCGGGACCCCCGTGTCCGCCAGCGCCTCGCGGGCCGCGTCGGGCAACTGGACGCCGTAGGAGGCCGGCACCGTGAACCGGCGCATGCCGTCCGCGCCGAAGTGGGCCGTGGACGGATCGGGGACTCGCTCGGACATCGGGCTCCCTCAGAGTCTGCGGAGACGGGTCTGCAGCAGACTCTAAGGGCTGCCCGTCAGAGGGTCAGAGCTTCTCCGGAGTCCGGATGCCCAGCAGGGCCATGCCCCGGTGCAGGGTGCGGGCCGTGATGTCGCACAGGAAGAGGCGGTTCTCCACCTGGGCCGGCGTCTCGGCCTTCAGGACCGGGCACTTGTCGTAGAAGGTCGTGTACAGGGACGCCAGCTGGTAGAGGTAGGCCGCCAGCTTGTGCGGGGCGTACTCCGCCGCCGCCTCCGTCACCGTCTCGGCGAAGGCGTCGGCGTGCAGGCCCAGGGCGCGCTCGGCCTCCGTCAGTTCCAGCTCCGGGTGCGCGGCCGGGCGGGTCTCGCCGGCCTTGCGGAGGATGGACTGGATGCGGGCGTAGGCGTACTGCAGATACACGCTCGTGTCGCCGTTGAGCGAGACCATCTGGTCCAGGTCGAACTTGTAGTCCCGGTTCGCCGACGTCGACAGGTCCGCGTACTTCACCGCGCCGATGCCCACCTGGGCTCCCCGCTCGGCGATCTCCTCCTCGGACAGGTCCTGGGCCTTCTCCCGTACGACGGCCGAGGCGCGGTCGATCGCCTCGTCGAGGAGGTCGACCAGGCGGACGGTCTCGCCCTCACGCGTCTTGAACGGCTTGCCGTCCTTGCCGAGGACCGTGCCGAAGGCCAGCTGGAAGGCGGTGACGTCCTCGTTCAGCCAGCCGGCCCGGCGCGCCGTCTCGAAGACCATCTTGAAGTGCAGGGCCTGGCGGGCGTCCACCACGTACAGGAGCGTGTTCGCCTTGAGGTTGAAGACGCGGTCGCGGATCGCGGAGAGGTCGGTGGCCGCGTAGCCGTAGCCGCCGTCCGACTTCTGGACGATCAGCGGGACCGGGTTGCCGTCCGGGCCCTTGATGTCGTCGAAGAAGACGCACAGGGCGCCCTCGCTGCGGACCGCGACGCCCGACTCCTCCAGGAGGCGGCAGGTCTCCGCGAGCATGTCGTTGTAGCCGGACTCGCCGACGATGTCGGGGTCGCGGATCTCCATGTCCAGCTTCTCGAAGACGGAGAAGAAGTAGATCTTCGACTCGTCCACGAACTTCTGCCACATGGCGAGCGTGTGCGGGTCGCCGGCCTGGAGGTCGACCACCCGGCGGCGGGCCCGCGTCTTGAACTCCTCGTCGGAGTCGAAGAGCTTCCGCGCGGCCTTGTAGAGGCGGTCGAGGTTCGACATCGCCTCCTCACCGGTGACCTGGGCCTCCTTGTGGTCCAGCTCGTGCGGGTGCTCGTCCAGGTACTGGATGAGCATGCCGAACTGGGTGCCCCAGTCGCCGATGTGGTGGCGGCGGACCACGTTCTCGCCGGTGAACTCGAGGAGCTGGACCACCGAGTCGCCGATCACCGCCGACCGCAGATGGCCTACGTGCATCTCCTTCGCCACGTTCGGCTGCGCGTAGTCGATCACCGTCGTGCCCGGCTGCGCGGCGGTCGGCACGCCGAGGCGGCCCGTCTCGTCCGCGTACCGCGCGGCCAGGTTCGCGGTGATCGCCCGGTCCGCGATCCTGACGTTCAGGAAGCCGGGGCCGGAGACCTCGACGTCCTTGATCAGCTCGTCACCCGTCACCACGTGGGAGACGACCTGCGTCGCCAGCTCCCGCGGGTTCGCCTTCGCCTTCTTGGCCAGGGCCAGGATCCCGTTGGCCTGGAAGTCGGCCCGGTCGCTTCGTCGCAGCAGCGGGTCCGCGCCGGCGGCCTCCGGCAGGGTGGCCGAGAGGGCGGACGCGAGGTGCTGCTGGACGTTGTCGCTGAGGGACGTGACCGAGGCCATAGGAATGGGTGCCGTTCTCCTCGTGGATGGATAGTCCCAGCCAGTATCCCATGGCAGGTAAAGCCGTTTTCGCCGTCGCATCCCGGTCTGTGAGAATGGAGTGTCACCCCGATCAGACGGAGTGCCACCCCGTTCAGAAAGAAGGACGTGCCGATCGTGGCTCTGAGCACCGAGACCACCGACTGGGTCTCCCGTTTCGCGGATGAGGTCATCGAGGAGTCGGAGCGCCGGGCCCCGGGCAAACCGGTCGTCGTCGCGTCCGGACTCTCGCCGTCGGGTCCGATCCACCTCGGCAACCTGCGCGAGGTCATGACCCCGCACCTGGTCGCCGACGAGATCCGCCGCCGCGGGTACCAGGTCCGGCACCTGATCTCCTGGGACGACTATGACCGGTACCGGAAGGTCCCGGCGGGTGTCGCGGGCATCGACGAGACCTGGGCCGAGCACATCGGCAAGCCGCTGACCTCGGTGCCGGCGCCGCGCGGATCGTCGTACCCGAACTGGGCCGAGCACTTCAAGGCCGCGATGACCGCCTCGCTGGCCGAGCTGGGCGTCGAGTTCGACGGGATCAGCCAGACCGCGCAGTACACCTCCGGCGCCTACCGCGAGCAGATCCTGCACGCCATGAGGCACCGCGGTGACATCGACGCGATCCTCGCCCAGTACCGCACGAAGAAGGCCCCGAAGAAGCAGCAGCAGAAGGCCGTCGACGAGGCCGAGCTGGAGGCCGAGGAGGGCTCGGGCGCCGCGTCCGAGGACGACGGCAGCTCCGGCTCCGCCGGCTACTTCCCGTACAAGCCGTACTGCGGCAACTGCGAGAAGGACCTGACGACCGTCACCTCCTACGACGACGACTCCACCGAGCTGGCCTACACCTGCACCGCGTGCGGCTTCGCCGAGACCGTCCGGCTCAGCGAGTTCAACCGCGGCAAGCTGGTCTGGAAGGTCGACTGGCCGATGCGCTGGGCGTACGAGGGCGTCGTCTTCGAGCCGAGCGGTGTCGACCACTCCTCGCCGGGCTCCTCCTTCCAGGTCGGCGGGCAGATCGTCGGGATCTTCGGCGGCAAGCAGCCGATCGGCCCCATGTACGCGTTCGTGGGTATCTCCGGCATGGCGAAGATGTCGTCCTCGCGGGGCGGGGTCCCGACCCCCGCCGACGCGCTGAAGATCATGGAGCCGCAGATCCTGCGCTGGCTCTACGCCCGCCGCAAGCCCAACCAGTCCTTCAAGATCGCCTTCGACCAGGAGATCCAGCGGCTGTACGACGAGTGGGACAAGCTGGCGGCGAAGGTCGCCGACGGTTCCGCGCTGCCGGGCGACGTGGCCGCGTACACGCGCGCGGTCGGCACGGCCGGCGGTGAGCTGCCGAAGACGCCGCGCCCGCTGCCGTACCGCACGCTGGCGTCCGTCGCCGACATCACCGCCGGGCACGAGGACCAGGCACTGCGGATCCTCTCCGAGCTGGACCCGGAGCAGCCGCTGGCGTCCCTGGACGAGGCACGGCCGCGGTACGACCGGGCCGAGGCCTGGATCAATACGCACGTCCCCGCCGACCAGCGGACCATCGTGCGCGACGAGCCCGACGCCGAGCTGCTGAAGTCCCTCGACGAGGCCTCCCAGCAGTCGGTGCGGCTGCTGCTCGACGGGCTCGCCGAGCACTGGTCGCTCGACGGGCTGACCCACCTCGTGTACGGCGTGCCCAAGGTGCAGGCCGGGTTCCCGGCCGACGCCACGCCGAAGGAGCTGCCGGCCGAGATCAAGACGGCTCAGCGGTCCTTCTTCGCCCTGCTGTACCACCTGCTCGTCGGGCGGGACACCGGGCCGCGACTGCCCACGCTGCTGCTCGCGGTGGGCCAGGAGCGGGTGCGGCGGCTGCTCGGGGAGTAGGAGCCCGCGGGAAAGCGCGTGAGAAAAAGGGGGCCCTCCGGTGTGGAGGGCCCCCTTTTTCCTGCCGTCACGCGATGTGGTTCTCTTCCAGTTCCGCGTTGAAGCGGTTGGTGAAGCGCTTGACCATACGGTCGGCGTCACGCGGGGGGAGCGTGAGGCCGTACGTCGCCTCGACGGCCTCGCCGAACTGGTGCGGGGTGGGGAAGCTGCCGTCGATCGACTTGCGGAAGACCTGGTAGTAGTCGTCCTCGGTCGGGTCCGGTTCCGGGGTGCCGCCGCCCTCGCCGAGTTCGCGGGTGCGGTTCGGGCCCACCGGGATGGGGAAGCTGCCGGTCTCCTCCGGGGAGGGCTGCTGGAAGTCCTCCGGCTGCTGCTCCTCGTACCACTCCTCGTACTGCTCGTCCGGGGCGTACTGGGGTTCCTGCATCATCGGGTCGTACGTGGGGTCGTACCCGCCGTGGTAGTCGACCTGGCGCGGGGTCTGGAACCAGGGGCTCTCGTCGTCCGCCGGGGGCTCCTGCGGGCGCTGCTCGCCAGGAGGCGCCGCCTGCATCGGGATGGGCGCCGCGCCGACGCCGCGACCGCCCTCGGCCATGGAGTTCGCCGTGAGCTGTGGCTGCTGCGGGGCGGCCTGCAGCAGGACCGGTTCGATGCCCGCCGCCGCCAGGCCCGCCGGTGCCGTCTCCGCCAGCGGCACGCCGTACCGGGCCAGGCGCAGCGGCATCAGGGATTCCACCGGGGCCTTCCTGCGCCATGCGCGCCCGAAGCGGGAACGGAGCCGGGCCTGGTAGACGAGACGTTCCTGCTCCAGCTTGATGACCTGGTCGTAGGAGCGCAGCTCCCACAGCTTCATCCGGCGCCAGAGGAGGAAGGTGGGGACGGGGGAGAGGAGCCAGCGGGTCAGGCGGACGCCCTCCATGTGCTTGTCCGCCGTGATGTCGGCGATCCGGCCGATCGCGTGCCGGGCCGCCTCCACCGCGACCACGAACAGCACCGGGATCACCGCGTGCATGCCGACGCCCAGCGGGTCCGGCCAGGCGGCGGCGCCGTTGAACGCGATCGTCGCCGCCGTCAGCAGCCACGCCGTCTGGCGAAGCAGCGGGAAGGGGATACGGATCCAGGTCAGCAGCAGGTCCAGGGCCAGCAGGACACAGATGCCCGCGTCGATGCCCACCGGAAAGACATAGGAGAAGTTCCCGAAGCCCTTCTTGATGGCCAGCTCACGGACGGCCGCGTAGGAACCGGCGAAGCCGATTCCGGCGATGATCAAGGCGCCGGTCACGACCACGCCGATGAGAACGCGGTGTATCCGAGTCAGCTTCAGTGGCGCGGCCACGCGTACTCCCCTCCCCTTGCCAGTTGTTGCGCGCAACAGGGTGGCACACGCCAACGGCGGACGTGGTACCGGTCAGGGCTTCCGGCCCTCCGTCAGCTCTTCTTCGCGGCCGACTTGGACGGAGAAGCGCTGGAAGAGGCCGACTTGGACGGGGAGCCGGAGGACTTCGACGGGGAAGCCGGCTTCGACGGGGCCGTCGAGGCGGAACCGGCCGACGACGAGCCGCCGTTGGCGGACGACACCGCCCCGACCACTTCCTTGATCGCGCTCTCCGCGGCCTTCGTCAGCTCCTCGGCGTCCGGGGTCTTCTCGCCCGCGAGGCCGGCGCCGTTGTAGTCGAGCGTGACGACCACGTTCTCGACCCGCGCGACCACCGTCTGTTGCTTGAACAGACCTTCCTTCTTCTTCAGGTCGTAGCGCACGACCGTCGCCTCCGCGCCCGTGCCGGACAGCGGGATCTGCTTGGTGTTCTTCGCGCCGGCCACCGACTCGGCGTCCTTGACCTGCTGCCCGAAGTACGAGTGGGCCTGGGTGTCACCGGCACCGCG
The DNA here is from genome assembly GCF_044456925.1 of Streptomyces sp. NPDC050743. Lineage (NCBI taxonomy): Bacteria > Bacillati > Actinomycetota > Actinomycetes > Kitasatosporales > Streptomycetaceae > Streptomyces > Streptomyces sp. NPDC050743. Next base: position 19,503 of record NZ_JBITGJ010000059.1, on the reverse strand, counting down.
CGTGGTGTCCGAGTCGAAACGGAGCAGGGACACGTTCAGCCACCGGAACTGCGATCCCTTCACGCCGTTGTTGTCCAGGCTGCTCCAGGAGCAGGAGGCACGCGACGACGGATCGTCCGAACTGCCCTTCTTGCCCGAGGTGTCCTTCGGGGTGAGGTTCGTCAGGGTCTTCTTCGACAACACAGCACACGCGTCCGGCAGCTTCTTGTACGCGGCCGCCTGCACGGTGGGGGACGCGCTCGCCGAGGGCTTGGTGCCGCCGCCCGCGGACTGCTGCGTGCTGCTGTCCGTGCTCTTGCCCTTGGAGTCGCCCGAGTCCGACGAACAGGCGGCGGTGATCAGCACCGCCGGCACGGCTGCCGCGCAGACAAGAACACGGCTCAGGCGCTTGCCACGCGTCTGTCGCTGGGCACGGTCGTCTTGCTGGGCTGCTCGCTGCATGGTTCCTTCACTCATGACGCTCGGTGATCGTGCGGGTTCCTGCGGGGGCCCACGGTACGCGGTGAAGGAGCTGTGCGGTTTCGGTTCGGGTGCTTTGCGTGCGGCGCGGTGAGCGGCTCGCCCGGCCGTCAACCGCCCAGCGCGCCGTCCAGTTGAGAGGCCAGATTACGGGCCCTGTCCTGCATTTCCTTGCTGTCCGGGACCGTTCCGACGGCCGTCGGCTGCTCCTCGTACACGATGGTGACGACGACGTTGGACGTGCGGAACACCACAGTCACCGTCCGCTGTTCGGCGGTCGAACCGGACGAACCGAGCTGGTCGTCGATATACGCCTCGTCACCGAGATCGGACAGCACCCGCGGCCGCAGATCGGCCGCGGCGGAACCGGAGGGGGAGCCGGAGGGCGACCCGGACGGGGATCCGGAGGGAGAGGCGTCGCCGCTCGCGGAGGACGACGGGGAGCCACTGGACGAGGGCGAGGACGTCGGCGCCGGCGCGGCCGTCCCGCTCGCCCCGCTCGCCGGCGAGGAGCTCGGCGCGGGGAGGTCGGCGGCCGTCTCCTTGCCCTCGAACAGCGTCTTCGCCTGGTCGTCGTCGCTGACCGTGTTGTCGTACGACACCACGCGCTCGAAGTCGACCGAGAGACGGTCGGTGGCGTCGGCGGACTCCACCTTCCAGTGGCAGCCGACCTTGCGCTCGGTGTCGTAGGTGAGCGCGGCCTGGCCCTGGTAGGCCTTGTCCCGCTGATCGGGGTCGGTGATCTGCTTGATGCCGGGCAGCAGCGAGTCGAGGCTGTCGTGGCCGACCGCGCCGCAGGGTTCGGGCAGCGTGCGGTACTTGCCGGGCTGGGCGACGGCCGAGGCGGTGTCGGCGGCGCCCGGATTGGCGTTGTCCGTGGGGCTGTCGCCGCCCGAGCCGCTGGTGCAGCCGGCCAGCAGCGCCGCGAGGAGGGCGGCGGTGCCGGTTACGTACGCCTTCCGCTGCACGGTCGGGCTCCTCTCGGGTGTGCGCTCGCTCGGTGCTCCAGTGTCCCCGCTGGTTATTCGTTTGCCGCAGCGGGGCGTCCCCTGGAGACAATGTGTATCGCACGCGCTGCCGTGGCCGCCGGTCCCTTGTCCCTTTTCACCGGCGTCGGTGCTGCTTTTTCGCTTTGCTGCTTATAAGCCTTGTGTAAGCCTTTGTTGTCGTTTTCGGGGGAATGAGGAACCTATGTCGTACGTGGAGATGCCGGGCGCGAAGATCCCGATCCGGATGTGGACCGACCCCGCGACGGTCGAGGACGTGGCCCTGCGTCAGCTCCAGAACGTGGCGACCCTGCCCTGGATCAAGGGCCTGGCCGTGATGCCGGACGTGCACTACGGCAAGGGCGCGACGGTCGGCTCCGTCATCGCCATGCGGGGCGCGGTGTGCCCGGCGGCGGTCGGGGTGGACATCGGGTGCGGGATGTCGGCGGTGAAGACGTCCCTGACGGCGAACGACCTGCCGGGGGACCTGTCGCGGCTGCGGTCGAAGATCGAGCAGGCGATTCCGGTGGGGCGGGGGATGCATGAGGATCCCGTGGAGCCGGGGGACTTCCACGGGCTGGCCACGGCCGGATGGGACGACTTCTGGGGGCGGTTCGACGGGGTGGCCGAGTCGGTTCACTTCCGTAAGGGCCGAGCGGTCGGACAGATGGGGACACTTGGGGCGGGCAACCACTTCGTCGAAGTCTGCACGAGTGAAGACGGTGCCGTCTGGCTGATGCTCCACTCCGGCTCCCGCAACATCGGAAAGGAACTCGCCGAGCACCACATCGGCGTGGCCCAGAACCTCCCGCACAACCAGGGTCTGGTCGACCGCGACCTCGCCGTCTTCGTCGCGGACACCCCGCAGATGGCGGCCTACCGAAACGACCTGTTCTGGGCGCAGGAGTACGCCAAGTACAACCGCACGCTGATGATGGCCCTCCTGAAGGACGTCATCCGCAAGGAGTTCAAGAAGGCCAAGCCGGCCTTCGAGCCGGAGATCTCCTGCCACCACAACTATGTCGCCGAGGAGCGGTACGAGGGCGTGGACCTGCTCGTGACCCGCAAGGGCGCGATCCGGGCGGGCTCCGGCGAGTACGGGATCATCCCGGGCTCCATGGGCACGGGGTCGTACATCGTGAAGGGCCTCGGCAACGAGAAGGCCTTCAACTCGGCCTCGCACGGCGCGGGTCGGCGGATGAGCCGCAACGCCGCCAAGAGGCGCTTCTCGACGAAGGACTTGGAGGAGCAGACCCGGGGCGTGGAGTGCCGCAAGGACTCCGGCGTCGTGGACGAGATCCCGGGCGCCTACAAGTCCATCGACCAGGTCATCGACCAGCAGCGGGACCTGGTGCAGGTCGTGGCCAAGCTGAAGCAGGTCGTCTGCGTGAAGGGCTAGGGGCCCGCCGGCCGGGACCTGATCGGCTCGTAGTCGAGCCACGGGTCCTGGAGGAACTCGCTTCGACGGGACGCGTGGTCCCGTGCGCTGATCCGGAAGCGCTCGGGCTCGGGCAGGTCGATCGGCGGGTGGGCGCGGCGCATCCGTGGACCCTGATTGCGTGCCCGGCCAGACCCGGAGGTTGCCGGAGTTCCGCGCGGGCCGGTCGGACATCAGGACGCCGGCCGGGAGCGTGAACGTGCCGCGGACCGGTCCGCCGGCCGGCTCGGGGTTGCCGGTATCGATGTGGGGAAGGCCGGGACGGTGTGGGTACGGCGGGATGTTCGGCGCGATCCGAACCTGCCAGGGGCCTGCAGCGTCCCCGCCCCGGCCGGTTCCTCGGCGAGAGGGCGAAGGCTGGGCTGCCGATCAGAGGCGGCGTCAGCGCCGGCTCGCCCTCGGGGCGCAGGAAGTGGAAGTGGCTGCCGCGCTTGTCGGCGGCGGGGGGCTCGGTGGCGATCGCCTCGTCGATCCGCCGGGCGCCGGTCCGCACCGGGCGTGGGACGGCCGGGAGGCGTGGGGTGCCCGGCGGCAGGTGTCATGTGTGAGCGGCGTCACAGGGAATCGCCGAGCGGCCGGAGCAGCGTTTGGCCGGCGGGGGCCCGTCTGGGGGGTGGATGGGCACGAGGGCTCGTCCGCTCCGCCTTCTGGGGTGGAGCAACGCCTTTCGGATGCAGGGGAGTTGTTGTGACGTCTTTTGGTGTGCACAAGCGGAACCGCGGGCGGACCTCGCTGGTGGCGGTGGTCGCGGCCGCGCTGCTGGCGACGGGTGCCGGGGTGGCGGCTGCTGCTGCGAACGCGCCGGCCAAGGCGTCCCCGGCGCACGCGGCCACGGTCGCCAAGGCGGTGCAGGCGTCGGCCGACGGCGTGCAGACGGTCCAGCCGGGCCAGAAGCTCACCGCCAGCGGTGACACGCTGTGGCTGACCCCGGAGGGGCTGTCCATCGTGGCGCCGAAGTCCTCAGGCTCCGACCGGCCGGAGCTGATCCGGGTCGCCGACGTCGCGCCGGGCAAGGTCACCACCGTGGCTCGCGGGGACGCTTCCGGCACCCTGTGGGCGGGAATCTACCGGGGCCCGGTCTCCGCCTCCACGAAGGTCACCATCAAGCTGGGCGACCGTTCCCTGGACGCCCAGGTGGCCACGCTGGCGGGCAAGCCCGGCTGGGGCGCCTTCTACGTGTTCGACACGCACAAGGTCGGCGCGGACAAGCCGGTCATCACCGTCGAGAGCTAGCGGAACAAGCGGCCGCCCCCACCCCGGGCGGCGGCCGCCTGCTCGCCGGGCTGTACGCCGATCTCGGGCAAGGACCAATTGACCAGCTCCATCGACGACGAGTTCCAGGACTTCATGGCCGCCCGCTGGCCGGCCCTGGTCCGCACCGCCTACCTGCTCACCGGGGGCCACCACAGCGCCGAGGACCTCGCGCAGACCGCGCTGGCCAGAGCCTTCGTGAAGTGGCACCGAGTGCGCGACAGCAGCGACCCGGCCGCCTACGTGCGCCGGATCATGATCCGCTGCCATGCGGACCAGTTCCGCCGCAGCCGGGTCCGCGAATGGCTCACCGCGCACCTGCCGGACACCGCGGCGCCCTCCCCCGAGACGTCGAGGGATCAACGCGAGGCCCTGGTGCAGGCGCTGGGACAGCTGCCGGCCCGACAGCGGACGGCGGTGGTACTGCACTTCTTCGAGGACATGACCCACGCCCAGGTGGCGAAGGCACTGGGCACCCGGGAAAGCACGGTGCGCAGCCAGCTCTCCCGCGCGCTGGCCAGGCTGCGCCAGGATGGCTTGCTGGCCGAGCTGACCGGCCGCACCGCCGTCCCGCTCCCGCCTTGTGCACCCATCAGCTCGACAGCAAAGGACGGCCTATGAACACCGACGACGACGCCTTGGCCCAGGCGCTGCGTCAGGCCGCCTCCCGGATCCCTGTCAGTCCGCCTCCCGTGGCAGCGGTGGTCCGGCAGGGACGTGCCCTGCGGCGCCGGCGTCGCGCCGCAGGCCTGGCCGTGGCCGCGGCGCTCCTCGCCCCCGTGTGCCTCCTGGCCGTCCGGTCCGGTGACACCTCGCCTGTCAGGCCCGGCGGCACGGCCTCGGCGGGCGCCTCCGCGCGGGCCGAAACGGTGACGCCCGGCGAGAAGGTCACGACCCCCTCGGGCACGTCCCTGTGGCTGACCGGTCGGGGCGTGTTCCTGGTGGGCGCCGGTCGTCCCGCCTCCGCCCCGGACACCGTCCTGGTCGCGGACACGCCCCCCGGGCACGTCGGCGGCGCGGCGCGGGGTACCGGCTCGGGCACCGTCTGGGCCGGGGTCTACCGCGGCCCAAAGACCCCGGCCAAGATCACCCTGGTGGTCGGCGGCCGGACGCTGCGGGCCCGGTTGTACACCCTGCCCGGCGCCCCGGGCTGGGTCGCCTACTGCGCGGAGACGTCCGCACCGGGCCTCGCCACCGCCAAGCCCACCGTCCGTGTCCACGCCGCGGACGGCACCCTGCTGCTGACCACCCGCCTGTAGGAACCGCCCTGGGCAGGGCGGCTCACTTCGCGTGGCGTACCGCGTAGATCATCACGAAGGCCACGATGTGGATGCCGAAGAGGAAGTAGCCCAGGAAGTACCAGACCTTGCGTTCGTCCTTGGTCTCCTGGGCCAGGCGGCGTTGCTCCAGGTCGTCCGGGGAGCCGGGGACCTCGGTGGTTTCTTCGGGCATCACGGCTCCCGGTGGACCTTGGTGTTGGAGGCCTGGGCGCGGGGCCGCAGGACGAGGAGGTCCACGTTGACGTGGCTGGGACGGGTGACCGCCCAGGTGATCGTCTCCGCCACGTCGTCCGCGGTGAGGGGTTCGGCCACGCCCTCGTACACCTTGGCCGCCTTCGTCTCGTCGCCGGCGAAGCGGGTCAGGGCGAACTCCTCCGTCTTGACCATGCCGGGGGCGATCTCGATGACGCGGACCGGCTGGCCGACGATCTCCAGGCGGAGGGTCTCGGCGAGGACGTGGGCGCCGTGCTTGGCGGCGACATAGCCACCGCCGCCCTCGTACGTGCCGTGGCCGGCAGTGGAGGAGACGACCACGATCACGCCGTCGCCGCTCGCCACCAGCTTCGGCAGCAGGGCCTGGGTGAGGTTCAGGGTGCCGATGACGTTCGTCTCGTACATCGTGCGCCAGTCCGCCGGGTCGCCGGTGGCCACGGGGTCCGCGCCGAGGGCGCCGCCCGCGTTGTTGACCAGGACGCCGATGGTCTGGAAGGCCGTCGCGAACTCGTCGACGGCCGCGCGGTCGGTGACGTCCAGCTGGTAGGCCACCGCCGAGTGGCCCACCTTGGTCAGCTCCTCCGCGAGCGCCTCGATACGGTCCTTGCGGCGGGCGGTGAGGACGACGCGGTAGCCGGCCTCGGCGAGCTGCCGGGCCGTGGCGGCGCCGATGCCGCTGCTCGCACCGGTGACGACGGCGATGCGGGAGGCGGGGGCCATGGGCAGCTCCTCGGGGTCTGGTGGCTAAAGGCTCCGTCCAGCCTAAGTGAGGCTCAGGCGCCGTTCCTCGGGGCCCACATGATCACGGCCATACCGGCCAAGCAGACCAGCGCGCCCACGATGTCGTAGCGGTCCGGGCGGTAGCCGTCCGCGACCGCGCCCCACAGCAGTGAGCCCGCGACGAAGATGCCCCCGTACGCGGCCAGGATGCGGCCGAAGTGGGCGTCCGGCTGGAAGGTGGCGACGAAGCCGTAGGCGCCGAGGGCCAGGACCCCGCCGGTCATCCACAGCCAGCCCCGGTGCTCGCGTACGCCCTGCCAGATCAGCCAGGCGCCGCCGATCTCGAAGACGGCGGCGACGACGAACAGGGCGGCGGAGCGGAGGATCGACATGGGCAGCAGCTTGGCACGCAGGGCGAGCGGCGTTCACGGGCCGCCTGTCACCTGTTGGAGGGCGCCTTTCGCCGAGGTCCCCGTGGCATACATCCCTACGCCAGTCGGATCGCGAGCGTGGAGTGGTGAGCGGCGTGCGGAAGTGGACCTGGGGTGCGGCGGGGACCTTGGCCGGTGTGGTTCTGGGGGCGGGGGCCGCCGTGGCCGCCCCGGCGGCCGGGCTCGAGGCCGACCTCGCCTTTCACGGGACCGCCGTGATGAACGGCGACAGGGTGGAGGTGAAGCTGACCCCGCACAACGACGGTCCGTCCGCCCTGCCCGACGCGACCGTGCGACTGCGCTGGTCGGTGGCGTTGGCCGAGGAGCAGCGGCTGCCCGCGCGCTGTGTCCGGGAGGACGAGCGGACGGTGCTGTGCGGGACGGGCGCGCTGGCCGCGAACGGGGTGGGTGAGCAACTGGACGTGCCGGTGCGGCTGAAGGAGAAGCCGTCGGAGGTCACCGTGGAGATCGACACGGCGTGGGGCGGCGGCGCCGCGGACAGGGACCGCACGAACGACCGGACGAAGGTGCTGGTCCTGGACACCGGGGACGCGTACGCCTTCTGAAGCCCCCTGATCAGGGGATCGGCGGATCAGGCGGGGTTCTCCGCGTCGTAGCGCTCGCGGGCCGCTCGTACCTCCTCGAAGTGGGTCTCGGCCCAGTCCTTCACGGCCGTCAGCAGGCCGGCGAGGCCGGCGCCGAGCGGGGTGAGCTCGTAGTCGACGCGGACGGGGACGGACGGGGTGACCGTGCGGCTGATGATGCCGTCCCGTTCGAGGGTGCGCAGCGTCTGGGTGAGCATCTTGGGGCTGACGCCGGCGATCTTGCGGCCGAGGTCGCTGTAGCGCAGGGGACCCGTGGCCAGGGCGGCGACGACGAGGCTGACCCACTTGTCGCTGAGCCGGCCGAGGAGCTGGTTGGTGGGGCATTCGCGCAGGAAGGCGTCGTAGTCGGCGCGGGCCCGCTCGCGGCGCTGGGCGGCGGTCATGGTCGCCATGGGCCCTTCCCTTCGGGACAGCTACGCACTCTCAGGTAACTACTTACCGATGGATAGTAGCTCTCCTACGGTTGGTGCTGCGGCCGGAGAGGTGTCGCGGAGTCATCAACTGCTTTGAATGTGGGGAGAGTTGTCATGCGTGCTGCTGTGGTGAGGGCGTTCGGCGGGCCGGAGAGCGTGGAGATCGCGGACGTCGCGGTGCCGGAGCCGGGAGCGCGGCAGGTGCGGATCAAGGTGGCCGCGAGCGCGCTGAACCCGGTGGACGCGGCCGTGCGCGCCGGTGTCTTCGGAGGGGCCGGCAAGACCCTCGGGCTCGGCTGGGACGTGGCCGGCACGGTGGACGCGGTGGGCGGCCCCGCCTCCTGGGAGGCCGGCGATCCGGTGGTGGCGCTGGTGCCGGGGGTCGCGGATCCGCTGGGTGCTCATGCCGAGTACGTCGTCGTGGACGCTGGGGCCGTGGCCGTGGCGCCCGCCTCGGTGGACGCGGCGCACGCGGGCACCCTGCCGCTGAACGGACTGACCGCGCTGCAGGCCCTGGACCTGCTGGACCTCGCGCCGGGCGACCGGCTGCTGGTGACCGGGGCCGCGGGTGCGGTCGGCGGGTTCGCGGTGCAGCTGGCCGCGCACCGGGGGATCGAGGTGACCGGGCACGCCCGGGCGGACGACGAGGAGCTGGTGCGGTCCCTGGGCGCCGCCCACTTCACGGCCGGCGGGGCCGAGCCGGGGAGCGTGGACGCGGTACTGGACGCCGCCGTGCTCGGGGCACCCGCGCTCGCGTGGGTGCGGGACGGGGGCGCGTTCGTCGCGGTCCGTGACGGGGCGCTGCCGGAGGCGGAGCGGGGGGTGCGCATGGAGAACGTGTGGGTGCGGGCCGACGGCGCGCAGCTCGGGGAGCTGGTCCGGCTGGTGGACGAGGGGGTGCTGACCCTGCGGGTGGCTCGGACGTACGCCCTGGAGGAGGCGGCCAAGGCGCATGCGCGGCTCGCGGAGGGCGGGGTGCGGGGGCGGCTGGTTCTGGTCCCCTGACCCCGGATGGGGCGGACCTGCTCTGCGGTGACGGACCGCGAGGTGACCGGAATAACTCCGCCGGGGTGGCGGTTCAGCGGATATAGTTGAACCCTAAACGACTTGGAGGGTGAGCGACCATGCAGTTCGGGATCTTCACGGTCGGCGATGTCACGCCGGACCCCACCACGGGGCGTACGCCGACCGAGCGCGAGCGGATCAAGGCCATGGTCGCCATCGCGCTCAAGGCCGAGGAGGTCGGCCTGGACGTCTTCGCCACCGGCGAGCACCACAACCCGCCGTTCGTGCCGTCGTCCCCGACCACGATGCTCGGCTACGTGGCAGCGCGGACGGAGAAGCTGATCCTCTCCACCTCCACCACCCTGATCACCACCAACGACCCGGTGAAGATCGCGGAGGACTTCGCGATGCTCCAGCACCTGGCCGACGGGCGCGTCGACCTGATGATGGGCCGCGGCAACACCGGGCCGGTCTACCCCTGGTTCGGACAGGACATCCGGCAGGGCATCAACCTCGCCATCGAGAACTACGCCCTGCTGCGCCGGCTGTGGCGCGAGGACGTCGTGGACTGGGAGGGCAAGTTCCGCACCCCGCTGCAGGGCTTCACCTCCACCCCGCGCCCGCTGGACGGCGTCCCGCCCTTCGTCTGGCACGGCTCCATCCGCTCGCCCGAGATCGCCGAGCAGGCGGCCTACTACGGCGACGGCTTCTTCCACAACAACATCTTCTGGCCGGCCGACCACACCAAGCGGATGGTCGAGCTGTACCGGGCCCGGTTCGCGCACTACGGGCACGGCACGCCCGAGCAGGCGATCGTCGGCCTCGGCGGCCAGGTGTTCATGCGGAAGAACTCGCAGGACGCGGTGCGCGAGTTCCGGCCGTACTTCGACAACGCGCCGGTCTACGGCCACGGGCCCTCCCTGGAGGACTTCACCGACCAGACCCCGCTGACCGTCGGCACCCCGGAGCAGGTCATCGAGAAGACCCTGTCCTTCCGGGAGTACGCCGGTGACTACCAGCGCCAGCTGTTCCTGGTGGACCACGCCGGGCTGCCGCTGAAGACCGTGCTGGAGCAGATCGACATGCTCGGCGAGGAGGTCGTGCCCGTGCTGCGCAAGGAGTTCGCGAACGGCCGCCCCGCGGACGTGCCGGACGCGCCGACCCACCGGTCCCTGCTCGCCGCCGCACAGAAGGAGACCGCCGCATGAGGCTCGTCGTCGTGTCCGCGGGACTGAGCGTCCCCTCCTCCACCCGGCTGCTCGGCGACCGGCTCGCCACCGCGGTGGCGAGCCGGACGGAGACGGACGTGGAGGTGATCGAGCTGCGGGACCTCGCCGTCGAGATCGCGCACAACTTCACCAACGGGTTCGCCGGGAAGGCGCTCGCCGCCGCGCAGGACGCGGTGGCGGGGGCCGACGGGCTGATCGTCGTCACACCCGTGTTCAGCGCGTCCTACAGCGGGCTCTTCAAGTCGTTCTTCGACGTGCTGGACAAGGAGGCGCTGGTCGGCAAGCCGGTGCTGATCGCGGCGACCGGGGGTACGGCCCGGCACTCCCTGGTGCTGGAGCACGCCCTGCGGCCGCTGTTCGCCTACCTGCGGGCCGTCGTCGTGCCGACGGGTGTGTACGCCGCGTCGGAGGACTGGGGCGAGGAGGGACTGGCGGGGCGGATCGAGCGGGCGGCGCGGGAGCTGGCCGGCCTGATGACCGGGCTGTCGGCGGCCGCGGCGGACACCTCGGCCGGCCTCGTGGCGCGTACCCCGGGCGGAGCCGAGGCGGACGCCTCGCGCGGTCTCCAGGTCGTCGTGCCCTTCGAGGAGCAGCTGGCGAGACTCGGCGCGTCCGGCGGGTGAGGGGAGGGCGCCCGCCCGCACGTCTCCCCGTGACGGTGAGAAGACGGTAGATCCAGGGGCCGGGTTGCCCGTGTGACGGTGAGAGAGGGGTAAAAAGGGTGATCGTACGTCCGCTCGCCCCGGCCGAACCGCCGAAGGCCTTGGCAGACTGGGTGCGTGCCCCAGACTGTGCTGCTCGCCGAAGACGACCGTGCCATCCGCCATGCCCTGGAGCGTGCCCTGACCCTGGAAGGGTATGAGGTGACGGCGGTGGCCGACGGCGTCGAGGCGCTGGCGCAGGCCCACAAGACGCCGCCGGACATTCTCCTGCTCGACGTGATGATGCCGGGGATCGACGGCCTCCAGGTCTGCCGGGTGCTGCGCGCCGAGGGCGACCGCACCCCGATCCTCATGCTCACCGCCCTCGTGGAGACCGCCGACCGCATCGCGGGCCTGGACGCAGGCGCCGACGACTACGTGGTCAAGCCGTTCGACGTCGAGGAGGTCTTCGCCCGGCTGCGCGCCCTGCTCCGCCGCACCAGCCCGGTGCCGGCCGGCACCGGCGCCGGCGCCGGGGAGAACGGCGGCCGGGAGCCCCAGCTCTCCGACCGGCAGATCGAGGCCGCCGGCATCCGCATGGACCTGCAGGCCCGCCGGGCCTGGCGCGGCAAGCGCGAGCTGGAGCTGACCCGCACCGAGTTCGAGCTGCTGGAACTGCTCGTGCGCAACGCGGGCATCGTGCTCGACCACTCCACGATCTACGACCGCATCTGGGGCTACGACTTCGGGCCCGGCTCGAAGAACCTCGCCGTCTACGTCGGCTACCTGCGCCGCAAGCTCGACGAGCCCGGCGCCCCGCAGCTGATCCACACGGTGCGGGGCGTGGGTTACGTGCTCCGGGAGGACTAGGTGGGCCGCCTGCGGCGGCTGCCGACCCCCGGCCGGCCCAAGCTGGTCTCCCTGCGCACCACTTTCGCCGTCTCCTTCGCGGCCGTCACCGCCGCCGTCACGATCCTCGTCGGCATCCTGTCGTACGGCAGCGCCGCGCGGCTGGTCCGGGTCGACCAGCAGTCGGTGTTCACGCAGGTCGTGCAGGACGTGCAGGGCGAGGTGCGGCAGCACGAGATGGTCCCCGACGACTTCTCCTCCTCCCGCCCCGGGCACGACCTGGTCCGGCCCGCCCGCACCGATGTGCAGGTGCTGGGCGCGCAGGGCCAGATCGTGGACCACGGCAACCCGAGCCTGCCCGTCACCTCCCGGGACAAGGCCATGGCGCTCGCGACGACGGCCGGGAAGGTCGTCGAGCACAAGGACGTACGGGTGGACGAGGACCTGTTCCGCATCGCCACCGTCTCGCTCGGCGACGGACGGGGCGCGGTGCAGGTCGCGCAGGAGTTCAGCGACACCGAGGACCTGCTGCGCACGCTGCAGCAGCGGACGCTGATCCTGATGTCGGCGGTCGTGGTGGCGGCCGGTCTGTTCGGCTGGTGGCTGGCCCGCCGGATCACCCGGCGCCTGGTGATCCTCACCTCAGCCGCTGAGGACGTGGCCCGCACCCGCCAGCTGGGCATCGAGGTGCCGGTGGCCGGGCTGGACGAGGTGGGGCGCCTCGGCCGCGCCTTCGACCGGATGCTGGGCCGGCTCGCGCAGTCCGAGGAGGACCAGCGGCGGCTGGTGCAGGACGCGGGGCACGAGCTGCGTACGCCGCTGACCTCCCTGCGCACCAACATCTCCCTCCTGCGCCGCATCGACGAACTGCCCCCCGCCACCCGGGAGGAACTGGTCGCCGATCTCACCCAGGAGGCCCGGGAGCTGACCGACCTGGTCAACGAGCTCGTCGACCTCGCCGCGGGGCAGTCCGACACCGAGCCGCCGCAGCGGGTGGACCTCGCCGACATCGCCGAGGACGTCGTGGGGCTCGCCAAGCGCCGTACCGGGCGCGAGATCGTGCTGCGCGCCAGCGGTGACACGACGACCGACGGGCGGCCCGGGATGCTGCAGCGGGCCGTGTCGAACCTGGTGGAGAACGCGGCGAAGTTCGACCGGGGCGGGAAGGCGCCGATCGAGGTCAGCATCACCGGGCCGGCGCGGCCGGGGACCGTGCGGGTGGAGGTCCTGGACCGGGGGCCGGGCATCGCCGAGGGCGACCTGATCCGGATCTTCGACCGCTTCTACCGGGCCGCGGACGCGCGGTCCCTGCCGGGGTCGGGGCTGGGACTGTCCATCGTCCGGGAGGTCGCCATGGCCCATGGCGGAGCGCCGTTCGCCTTCCGGCGGGAGGGCGGCGGAGCGGTGATCGGTTTCACGGTCGGCGGGTGAGCACCGGGCCGAGTGAGTAGCCGTACCTACCGGTTCACAGGTAGCGGCCCTCATCCGCCGGGCCCCCGCGCCCGCATAGCGTCCCCGTATGCCCGAGAAGAGCACAGCGTCCGGCGCCACCGGTACCGCGGCCCGCCTCGTCGTCTTCGGATCCCTCGGGTGCGGTGGCGTCGCGCTCGCCCTCGTACTCGCCCTCGTCGGAACGCTCGCCCTGAACGCGTGCGGGGCGACGGACTACCCCCGCATGGCGCCGAACGACATGGCGGACCGGGTCTTCAGACGCTCCCAGGAGGCCTACGACATCATCGGGTTCACCCGGACCGTGCCGCCGGGCGTCGAGCGGGTCGGCGTCAGCCCGGAGAACACGCTCGACGCCGAGTACTGCTACGACGGAGGCCCGCTGGGACTCGAGGACAAGACCGTCGACGGCGCCTACCGGCTGTACCACGACTGGGCGCTGGACCGTGTGCCCGCCGGCCAGGCCGTCCCCGGCCTGCGCAGACTGCACCGGCGGCTGCGGGACGAGGGCTGGGAGGTCACGTCGTACCGCGAGGGCGGGAAGGGCGCCGAATGGTCGCTCCACGTCCGCCGGGACGGCGACGAGCGGATGTCCTTCACCTGGTTCCCGGACCGGCAGTACTTCAGCGGCGGCGCCGGCACATCCTGCGCCTACGACCCCGGGTGGCGGGCCGGCGCCGGCGAGTCCTACTCCGTCGAGTCCGTCACCGACTCCGTGACCGTGCCGGACCTCGGGCCCTCGTCCGCCGGGTAGGCCGCTGCCGCGGGCTGTTCCAGAGGCCCGGTCCGGGGCGATGATCGAGGCCGGACTTCAGGAGGGGGAGGCCGCAGGATGCTCGCCGAGGTGGAGGCCGCTGCTCTCGCGTGCGTGGACGAGGCCGCCGTCGGACGGATGCTGCTGGAACTGATCTCCGTGCCGAGCGTGACCGGGTCCGCGGCCGAGTCGGAGATCCAGCACCTGCTCGCCGGACGGCTGGAGCGGCTCGGGCTGGACGTCGATCTGTGGTCCATGGATCTGCCCGCCCTGCGCGCGGATCCCGCGTTTCCGGGGACGGAGGCCGCCCGGGACGAGGCCTGGGGGCTGGTCGGGTACACGGCCGACGGTGGTGACGGGCCGACGCTGATCCTTCAGGGGCACGTGGACGTCGTACCGCCCGGGGATCCGGCCGCGTGGGACGGGGATCCGTTCGTGCCGAGGGTCGTCGGGGGTGACCGCGTGCACGGGCGTGGGGCCTGTGACATGAAGGCCGGGCTCGTCGCCCATCTCGCCGCGCTCGCCGCGATCCGGGCGGCCGGAGTACGGCTGCGCGGGCGGATCGCCCTGCACTTCGTCGTGGGGGAGGAGGACGGCGGGCTCGGGGCCTTCGGGACGCTGCGGCGCGGGCACACCGGGGACGCCTGCGTGATCACCGAGCCGACGGCGGACACCCTCGTCACCGCCAACGCCGGCGCCCTCACCTTCCGCCTCACCGTGCCCGGCGAGGCGGCCCACGCGAGCTCGCGGGACGCGGGGGTCAGCGCGATCGACGCGTATCTGCCGCTGCACCGGGCGCTCGGGGAACTGGAGGCCGCGCGCAACCAGGACCCGTCCCCGCTGATGGCCGAGTACCCGATCCCGTACGCCCTGTCCGTCGGCACGCTGCGGGCCGGTGACTGGGCCAGCAGCGTGCCGGACCTGCTGGTCGCGGAGGGGCGGCTCGGGGTGCGGATCGGGGAGGAACCCGACGCGGCGCGGCGGGAGTTCGAGCAGTGGGTGGCGAAGGCGTGCGCCGGTGACCCCTGGTTGCGGGGGCATCCGGCTCAAGTCGCCTGGACCGGCGGGCAGTTCGCGAGCGGGCGGCTGACGGACGGGCACCCGCTGCGGCGGACCGTGGCCGATGCCTGCGCCGACGCGAACGGCGGCTCCCGGCCGCGTGAGCGCGGGGCGCCGTACGGCAGTGACCTGCGGCTGTACACGGCGGCCGGGATACCGGCCCTGCAGTACGGGCCGGGGGACGTGCGGGTGGCGCACAGTCCGCGGGAGTGGGTGTCGGTGCGGGACGTGGTCGGTGTGGCGCGGTCCGTGGTGGTGACGGCGCTGCGGACGGTCGGGGTGAAGTGAGCGGCCCGCTCCGGCTCAGGACTTCCGTCCGCCCATCCCCGGCAGCGTGAGGAAGCCCTCCGCCCGGGCGCTCGCCAGGCCGATCCTCGGGATGTCGCTGCTCTTGGCGAAGAGCAGGAAACGCGGTTCCCACACCGGGCGGTACTTGGCGTTGGCGCGGTAGAGGGACTCGATCTGCCACCAGCGTGAGAAGAAGGTGAGGGTGGAGCGCCACAGGCGCAGGACCGGGCCCGCGCCCAGGCGGGCGCCGCGCTCGAAGACCGAGCGGAACATCGCGAAGTTCAGCGACACCCGCTGGATGTCCAGCTCCTTGGCGCGCAGCAACAGCTCCACGACCATGTACTCCATCAGGCCGTTCTCGCAGTCGCGGTCCCGGCGCATCAGGTCCAGGGACAGGCCCTGCTCGCCCCAGGGGACGAAGCTGAGCAGGGCGCGCGGCTCGTCGTCGGCGTCGCGGCACTCAAGCATCACGCAGCGGCCGTCCACCGGGTCGCCGAGCCGGCCGAGGGCCATGGAGAAGCCGCGCTCGGTGGCGCCGTCGCGCCAGCGGTCGGCGCACTCGACGAGCAGCGCCATCTCGTCGGCGGGGATGTCCTCGTGGCGGCGGATGCGGACCGTGTAGCCGGCCCGCTTGACCCGGTTGTGGGCCTGGCGGACCACGCGCATCGCCCGGCCTTCGAGGGTGAAGTCCGCGATGTCCACGATCGCCTCGTCGCCCAGCTCCAGCGCGTCCAGGCCGTGCCGGGCGTAGATGGTGCCGGCCTCCTCGCTCGCGCCCATGACGGCCGGGGTCCAGGCGTGCCGGCGGGCCTCGGTGAGCCAGGCGTCGATGGCGCCCGGCCAGGCCTCGGGGTCGCCGATCGGGTCGCCGGAGGCGAGGGAGACCGCGCCGACGACGCGGTAGGTGACGGCCGCCTTGCCGGTGGGGGAGAAGATGGCGGCCTTGTCGCGGCGCAGCGCGAAGTAGCCGAGGGAGTCGCGCGCGCCGTGCTTGTCGAGCAGGGCGCGCAGCCGGGACTCGTCCTCCTCGGTGAGCAGCTTGCGGCCGCGCGGGGAGCGGAAGCAGGCGTACAGGACCAGGCAGAAGGCCGCGGCGAGCAGCAGGTTGATGATGATGTCGGCCCAGCGGGGCGCGTGCACGGAGTCGACCCGGTCGGCGAGCGGGCCGACGCTGATGCCGCGCAGCAGGGTGTAGGCGAGCTCTTCGCCCCAGGGGGCGTGGGGCAGCTTGTTGGTGGCGTGCACGAGCAGCGTGCCGAGGCAGCCGGTCACCAGGATCCCGCCGGCGCCGACGGCCAGCGCGAGCTTCGGGTTGGAGGGGTCGCCGATGGCGTTGAACTCACGGCGGCCGATCAGCAGCGCGGCCACGAAGAGGCCGGTGAGGGCGGTGGAGACCCAGTTGAAGGCGTGGTCGCGGAACGGGTGCTGGGTGAGCGCGAGGACGTAGAGCACGAACAGGGGACCCGCGCACAGCAGGTTGACCACCCACGCGGCCCGCTTCCCGCGTCGCATCACCAGCGCCAGGAAGATCGCCGCCGCGGCCGAGGCCAGGCCGGCGGTGGCCAGGTACGGGGTGAAGAACTGGCCGGCGTGGTGCGTGTGCGCGTGGACGTGGCGGGCGGTGAAGAGCTTGCCGTCGTTGTGTTCCTGCACCTCTTTGCGGAACGGCAGCGACATGACCGCGATGATGTTGAAGACGGCGATCAGCCGCAGGTACCACACGGTGGCCGTCGCCGCCCGCGCGCGCAGGCGGGGGCCGGGCACGGGCAGCTGCGGCACGCGGCGCGCGCCGCGCTGTGCGGGGAGCTGTGGGGAGGGCAGGGTCTGCTGCTGAGCGGGCATGGTGACTGGTCACCTTGGGGGAGGGGAGGGGACGGGGCGACCCCGGTCGGGGCCACGTTGACCCTACAGTCTGTAGGGCAGCCCGGCTGGGGCGGTGTTCGGAGAGGAGCGTACCGACAACCGCTCTTACCCGGCCCTCCCCGTACCGCGCCTCTTACCCGGCGCTTCCCCGGTCCTTCCTCCGCCCCGTCACCCGGGCGCTCCCCGGTCCCGCCGGGCCGCCGCCAGATGCCAGGCCAGGTTGCCCACCGCCGCGCCGGCCGCGACGGCGGCGACGATCACCCCGCCGGTCGCGAGTCCGTCGCTGAACAGATGCGGCCGCCGGTCGAGGCTGTGCAGCCCGAACCCGCACAGCTCGTACACACCGACGGCGGCGACGAGAAGACTGACGACCAGCAGGGCCAGCGTCGGCGCCAGACTGCGCACACAGACCTCGCCGCCGGCCTCCGTTTCCGTGTCCCGCATGGATCCCCCGATGAACAGACGAATGAACAGCCCTGCGACCGCCGGCCGGTTGGGAACCTACAATACGTAGGGTCCGCCGGTTAGACGCCGAGGACGTCCAGACGGCGCCGCGCCGTGTGTCGGCTGTCACTCCGGGGCCGGTGTGCGGGTGTGTCCGGGGAGATCGGGTTCGCGCGGCAGGCGGATCAGCCGAAGCGGCCCGCCACGTAGTCCGCCGTGCGCGCGTCCGCCGGGGATTCGAACATCTGCTCCGTGGGGCCGTGCTCGACGATCCCGCCGGGCGTGCCCTGTTCGGCGAGGAAGAAGGCGCACTGGTCGGAGACGCGCGCGGCCTGCTGCATGTTGTGGGTGACGATCACGATCGTGACCTCGTCCCGCAGGTCCTGGATCGTCTCCTCGACGCGGCGGGTGGAGGTCGGGTCGAGCGCCGAGCACGGCTCGTCCATGAGCAGGACCCGGGGGCGTACGGCGAGGGCGCGGGCGATGCACAGGCGCTGCTGCTGGCCGCCGGAGAGCGCGCCGCCGGGCTGCCGCAGGCGGTCGCCGACCTCCTTCCACAGGCCGGCCCGGGTCAGGGACTCCTCGACCAGCTCGTCCTTCTCGCGGCGGCTGACGCGGGTGCCGGTCAGTTTCAGGCCCGCCACCACGTTGTCGTAGATCGACATCGCCGGGAACGGGTTCGGCTTCTGGAAGACCATGCCGATGCTTCGCCGGGCGTCGGTGAGCCGGCGCTCGGGGGCGTAGACGTCCTCGCCGTCGAAGAGCACCTCGCCGCCGAAGGCCGCCCCGGGGATCAGCTCGTGCATGCGGTTCAGGGTGCGCAGGAACGTGGACTTCCCGCAGCCGGAGGGGCCGATCAGGGCGGTCACCCGGCCCGCCGGCATGGTCAGCGAGACCCGGCTGAGCACCTGGTGGCTGCCGAACCAGGCCGAGACCGCGCGGGCCTCCAGGGTGGCCGGCCGGGCGGACGGGGCGTCGGTCGCGGGGAGTACGGCGGTGTCGGTCATGGGGGCCACCTCGGTGACAGAGGGCTCGGTGTGGGCTACAGCAGGTTCGGGAGGAGTTCGGTGGTGCGGGTGGCGACCTGAAGGCCGAGCACCGCGAGGACCGGGGCGAAGACCAGCCACGTCTGGTGGCGGCCCCAGCGGTGCCAGGTCCACACCGCGGCGACCGCCGCGAGCAGCAGCGCCTGCAGCCACATCACCAGCGGCCACGGCACCCCGGAGGGCCGGGCCAGCGGCTCCTCGGAGCCGGGCAGGGTGCCGGAGCGGATCACCGCGGCCGGGGTCTGGAACGGTGCCGAGACCAGGTCGGCGTCGACGCGCAGCACGCCGCTCGGCATGAAACGGGGACCGGTGGCCGTGACCAGCACCAGACGGCCCTTGCCGGGGGGCAGGGGCGCGGGTGCCGGATCGCCGGCCCGGCGGACGTCGGTGACCCGGTAGCGCGCCTTGCCCTGGCCGGTGGTCACGGTGAACGTGTCCCCGGCCGTCAGCTCGGCCAGGTGCCCGAAAGGGCCGCCGTACGCGGCCGCCCGGCCCATCAGCACGCTGGTGCCGGACTGCCCGGGCATCGGTGTGTCCCGGCGGTGTCCGGGGCCGTCGGTCAGCACCGAGGAGTCGGTGCCCTCCAGCACGACCTGGGTGAGGCCCAGCTCGGGTACGTCGACGAGGGCGACCGGGGTGCCGGGCGCGAGCAGCCTGCCCTGCTGGTCGGTCTGGGCCACCGGGGCGGTGCCCAGGGCGAGTTGGGAGCGCAGCTCGTCGAACGCGGCGTGCTGGGCGTTGTGTTGCTGGACGCCGCTGAGCACCAGCAGCTGGGCGGTGCTGCCCAGCAGCAGTGCGGCCAGGCTGAGCAGGGCGCCGCGGGCGAGGTGGCGGACGGCGGTGACGCTCCGGGCGAGCGTCCGGGGCACGGCCGGTGCGAGCGTGGTCTGTACGGCGACCGTCACGGCGGCCCGCCTCCTTCACTGGTCGTGGGGTGGTTTCGGGTGCGGCCGGGGGGGGGGCCGCCGCGGGGGGGGGGGGGCGCCCCCCGCGGGGGGGGGGGCGGGGGGGGGGGGGGGGGGCGCGCCCCCCCGGGGCCCCCCCCCGGCGCCCCCGCGAGCACCGCGGCGGGGGGGAGGC
>NZ_JBITGJ010000058.1:0-58220 GCF_044456925.1 Streptomyces sp. NPDC050743 | reverse complement strand
CCGAGCCGCCGGCTCCGGTGGCGGCCTGAGCCGTAAATCCCCGCTCAGCCCTGGAGGGTGACGCATCCCCTCCCTTCAGGGAGGGGAGCCTTCAAGGATGAGGTAGCCGTGCCTTTGCAGTTCGCTCAGGGCGCCGCGTACGGCGTCCCGCCCGTCGGGCCCGGCCCTCGCGAGGTCGGCGACCGTCACCTGCCAGCCCGTGGCGTGGGTGCTGATGAAGCCGAACAAGCCCTTCGCTTTGAAGGACAACCTGCTGTCCCGGAACAAGCCGTTGGCGATCTGCGTGAACTGGTCCGCCGCCATCACCCCGCGGCGAACTCCTGCTCCGAAGCCGCTCATCGCGCTGCCCAGGGCGCAGGCCGCGCGCGATGGCCACAACAGCGCACCAGGCTGAGGCGGCCGGTGGGCACAGATGCGGAGGCGTGCGTGCGTT
The DNA here is from genome assembly GCF_044456925.1 of Streptomyces sp. NPDC050743. Taxonomy (NCBI): domain Bacteria; kingdom Bacillati; phylum Actinomycetota; class Actinomycetes; order Kitasatosporales; family Streptomycetaceae; genus Streptomyces; species Streptomyces sp. NPDC050743. The sequence continues at coordinate 57,787 of NZ_JBITGJ010000058.1, read as the reverse complement.
GCATGCGATCAGCTCATCCGCCGGCCCCGACCAGGCTGAGGGCCACCAGCCCCGACCATCGGTCACGATCGGGTAACGCAGCCGTCTGGCTGCCGTGGTCGGGCTCATGGTCGGGCCGACCACACCCTCCTTCACCCTCCGGTGCGCACGTTGCGCAACCCGACTGCGCAACCGGCACGCAGCGCTGGACGGGCGATGCGCAATCAGGCTGCGTAACCGGCCAAGGATCCTGCGCAGTCGTGCTGCGCACCGCGGCTGCGCAGTCTGACCCGAAGGGGTCCTGGCTCTTGTGCTGCGCAGGCCCGGGTGGCGCACCGCGCAGGCATCCGGCGAGCCCGGCCGGCACCCGTCGGTGAACAGGGGGTGCGGGTTCAGCGGCCGCGCGACACATGCTCACGTAACGACCGTCGGCCCAGGGGCCGTGTGCCGGACGCACGTGTCTTGTCTTCGATTCGCCGCCGGTCCGTGGTCGGGGTCGTGGTGGGGCCGACCATGACCCCGACCACGGGCTTCGTGTCTGCATCGTGACCGTGGTCGGGGTCTGGTGGTTGGTGGTCGGGTCGGGGGCGGCGGGTTTTCTCAAGGTCAGCAATCACACGTTCTGACCTGGGGGTTTGACCATGTCTCCTGGCAAGCCGGCCTCACCGAGCGAGGCCGCTGCTCCGATGGCGGCCGGCGCCCGGCTGGAGGCGATGCGGCGCCGCGTCCGCCTCTCGCGCCTGGCGGTCTGGACGGTCATCGCGGCCGGCCCCGTCGCCCTGGCCGTCGCCGTCGCCTCCACCCCGACCACGGTCCAGGCGGCTGCTCCGGGTAAGTCCACCGCCGTGCGCACCGCGGCGGCGGTCGCTGACCCGGCCGGCTATGCGCAGCTGTTCGTCAGCGCGTGGCTGCGCAGCCGCGCCGACGACGCGACGACTGCGCAGGCGCGGCTTGCGCAGTCGATGGCCCCGGACGTCGACCTGCCCGATCCGGCAACGGGTGCGCCGTCGAAGCCGGAGTCCGTGACCGCGGTGCGCACTGCGCAACGTGCGGACGGCGCGTGGTCGGTGACGGTGGCTGCGCAGTACGCCGACGGACGGTTGCGCTACTACGCCGTGCCGGTGGTCGCCGCCCGCGATGGCGCCTCGTTCACGGTGACCGGTGCGCCCGCCGTGGTGGCCGGCCCGGCCCGGGCCGTGGCGGCGAAGTCGCCGTACCGGGTGAGCGTCCCGGGCGGTGATCTGTCCTTGGCCGTCGGGGAGTTCCTCGCCGCCTACCTGACCGGTGCCGGAGAGGTGAGCCGCTACCTCGCGCCCGGCGTGAGGCTGGCGCCGGTCTCCCCCGCCCCGTACACGGCGGTCTTGGTGCAGCAGGTGTCGGCCGCCGATCAGACCGCGGCCGCCGAACACGTCCCTGCCGACGGCACGCGGGTGCGTGTCCTGGCCCGGGTTAAGGCCCGGGATGCCGGCGGCCGGTGGCCGCTGGCGTACGAGCTCGTACTCAAGGCCCGCTCCAGCCGGTGGGAAGTCGCAGGCCTTCAGTCCGGCACGGTCCAGGACGGGGGCGTGCGGTGAACACGGTGCACAGCCTGGTGCTCGCCGGGCAGTTGGACGACCTCGGCAACAGCTGGATCACCATGTTCAAAAACTGGGCGACCAAGGGCCTCCAAGCCGGACTCCTCGTCCTCGTCGTCACCATCATGATCCAGAAGTTCAGCCTCAAGGCGGGCATCGGCGCCCTGCTGCTGATGGTGATCGCGCTCGGCCTGTACAACTCCCGCGACAGCCTGGCGAACATGTTCGAGGACGAGGTGAAGAACCCGTCCAAGGGCGCACCCGCCTCCCCCGGCATCGTCCACTCCGAACTCCCGGCCTCCCGTGACCACGCGCCGGGCGCAGGAGGGTGGTTGTGACCGCGGCCGCGGCGCGGGTCGGCCGCTTCTACACCGCCGCCCGCCGCCACCCGTGGGTGCTGGGCAAGGTCGCCGACTGGAAGATCCCCCTCGGCCCCTACACCCCCGCGCAGATCGCCCTCGCGGTCGGCGGCGGCTTCCTCCTGGTCAAGACCGTCAGCTGGTGGTCGTGGACGGGGCCGGTCCCCATCGTCGCGTGGGTGCTGGCGATCTGGGCGGTGCGCCGGCCGAAGATCGCCGGCCGTGCGCCGATGCAGGCCGCGTGGGGCTGGGTGCTGCTCGGCTGGCAGCCGAGGGGAGGGCGGATCGGCGGGCGGGCCGCCCGTGACCGCGCTGCCCGATGGCTGCTGGGCGGCTTCACCATCGAGGGCTTGCCCGCGCCGGGCGGCCCTGCTGCGAAGGCCACCCCGTCCTGTGCGGCTGGGCAGGGTGCCCCTCGGGCGCCGCTTGCGCGGCCGGCCGCCGGCCGCTCGTCCGTACCCCGCCGCCCACGGCCGGCTGCACCCGCGGCGGTGGCGCTGGGTCCGTTGTCGGGTGTGCAGCAGCTGCTCGCGCTCGCCAAGCAGGGGGGTGCGCGATGAGGGTTGCGATCCGTCACATCGCCGGGCACCTGGTGTGGTCGACGCACGGCAGCGTGTGGGCCGTCTACCGCCTGCACCCCGGCCCCAACGCGCACGGACAGCGTGAGGAGAGTGTCCAGGGCACCTACGTGCCCGCCCAGGTCCGCGACGAACAGCTCGCCAAGACCACACACTTGGTGCGCTCGATGTCCGGGGCACCCAGGTTGTTCGGCCTGTGCGCCCAGGTCGACCCGGGTGAGATCGCCCTGAAGATGATCGAGGGCATCGAGCCCGGCGAGCAGGCCCCGGGAGCGGGCCGGCATCCGTGGGTGGAGAACGTCGAGGCCACCCTGGAGCTGCTGGACGGCCAGGAGATGCACCGCCGCACCCTGTGGCTGGTCGTGCCCCTGCAGACCGAGACAGGCGGCTTGCAGGTCTCCGCGCAACTCGGCGCAGTGTGGGCCGAGATCACGCCGCTGCTGGGCATGCGCCCGGCGCCCGTGGCGTGGCGCGAGGTGGCCGCCTACCGCGAGCAGGCCCTGCGGGTTCAGGCCGTGCTCGCCGGCGGTATCGCCTTCCGCCCTGCCCGCCCGGCGGAGATCGTGTGGATGATCCAGCACGCCCTCCACCGCGGCCTGACGGAACCGTTGCTGGCCGAGGCCGAGACCAGCGAGATGTACGGCGGGCAGATCTGTGGCGGTGTGCTGCGCTCCCCCAGCTACGCCGATCTCGGCCAGGTCCGCCTGCAGGAAGGCGGTATCGACCCCGGCCTCGACGACACGGGCGAGTTCAGCAGCGCCGGCCGGTTCACGCGGTCGGGTCGCACGGCCTGGTGGCGGCTGAGCACCGGCTCGCCGCTCGGGCGGCGCTGGCTGCAGGTCGAAACCGATGCCGGGGTCGGGTATCAGGCGCAGTTGGCGCTGGCCGAGTGCCCGCCTGCCGTCGGCCAGGACGCCGCGGATCTGTTCGCCCAGCTGGAGACGCTGGATTTCCCTGTCGACTACACCGTCGACCTCACGCTCGTGCCCGCGGAGAAGGCGCGGGATCAGGTGCGGCGCAAGAAGAACGAACTCATCGATCAGGCCGACCAGTACGACGCCCGCCCCACCGGCATGCCCGCCTCCCTGGTCGAGGCCGCCCGCGACCTGGGCGAGCTGGACGCGCGTCTGTCCCGCACCTCCGTGGAGGTCGAGGTGCAGTCGGTGACGGTGCTGACGGTGTGGGGGCCGACCGCCGCCGTCTGCGACGCTAGGGCCCGCGCCCTGGCCGCGCTGCTCGCCGGCGCCGACTACCGCGCGGTGCGCCCGGCTGGCCTGCAACAGGCCCTGTTCACCCTGGGCCTGCCCGGCACGGTGCGGCCCGGCGTGGTGCGGGAGTTCACCCAGCACCAGATCAGCGAGGACTGGGCGCTTTGCGGGGCCTTCACTTCTGCCGAGGTCGGCGACCCGAACGGCATGTTCCTCGGCATCGACCTCGACTGCGGCACCACCCGCCCCGTGATGATCAACGTGGCGGACGCGCCCAAGCAGGACGCCTCGGCGTCGATGGGGATCGTCGGGGATCTCGGCGCGGGCAAGAGCGTGCTGCAGAAGCTGATCGCGGAGGCGGTGTGGGCGCGCGGCGGCTGCGCGATCTGCATCGACCGCACCCCGGTCCGCGAGTGGGCCACGTTCGCCCGGACCGCGGCCACGGGCCGCGTCCAGATCATCGACGCCGCCCAGGCCGAGGTGTCCATCGACCCGCTGCGGATGTTCGGCGGGCCCGAGGGCCGCCACTACGCCCTGTCCTACCTCACCCTGCAGCTCGGCATCGGCCCGATGAGCACCAGCGGCGAAGTCCTCCACCACGCCGTCGAGCAGGCCGCCGCCGGCCCGGCTCCATCCATGCACCGCGTCCTTGAGGTCCTCCAGGAGATGGCCGCAAGCGAGGCGGGCACGCGCAAGGACGCGGCCGCCACCCTCGCCGGCCTGATCCGCGTCGTCGCCACCAACCCGCTGGCGGCGATGGTGTTCGACCCGGCGCTGCCGCCGGTCAGGCTGGACGCCTCCAGTACCTCCGACATGATCGTGATCACCACAACCGGGCTGAAGCTGCCGCCGAAGGCCGCGTTCGACAAGCCCGAGGTACTGCACCAGCAGCCGCTGGAAGCGCTGATCGGGCGTGCGGTGCTCTACCTGATCGCCGCGATCGCCCGGCAGACCGCGTTCGAGGACCCCGAGCGGTTCACCGCCGTGGTCCTGGACGAGCTGTACTGGCTGACCTCCTCCGCCGAGGGCACCGCCCTGGTCCACGAGATCCTCCACGACGGCCGCAAACACGGCGCCGGGCTCCTGGCCGGCAGCCACGACGCCGAAGAACTCGGCCCCGACCGCGGGCTGATGGCCTACCGGGCGCTCGCCCGCACTGCCGACCGCGAACGTGCCCGCCGCGGCCTGGAGTTCATCGGCCTCGACTCCACTGATGAAGAGCTGGTGAGACTGGTGACGACCGGTCTGTCCCCGGTCGGGCACAAGGGCCGCGAGGGTGAGTTCCTGCTCACCTGCCCCCGGCAGAACACCGGCCGCATCAAAGCCGTCATCCCTCGCATTGCGCGTATCGCCGCCTCCATCACCACCACGCCAGGGCGCCGCCCGAACGCTGCCCCGCCCTCGATGCCTGTTCCCGGTGAGGCCGTTAAGGCCCGTGCGAAGGAGCACACTGGATGACCACCCCTTCCCCCGTCCGCTCCCGGCGCATCGCTGCGGCCGCGACCATCCTCACGGTGATCGCCGTCGCCGTCGGCGCGCTTCTCCTGGCCCTGTCGATGAGCGTGCCGGATGCCTGGTGGCCGCACACCGGGCGGGCCTTCGCCACCGACGCCCACGCGGCACACCACGACCCGTGTGGCGTGATCGTGGGACGGGCCAAGGTGTATTGCGAGCGCGGCGCCACGCACTGCGCCTCCACCGGGCACCGCAGTGCCGCCGCAGCGGCGTTCAGGCTCGTGTCGGTCGGCGCGGGCCTGGCCGCCCTCGTGGTCTGGCGACGGCGCAAGAGCGCCGGGCAAAGGCGGCATTGAGATGGTGCGTCCAGATCGCGGCACGCTCCGCTCGGCCGGCTTCGTCGTCCTGCTCACTGGTGTCTTCGTGGTGGTGAACACCCAGGTCGTGTACGCGGCGGACAGCACCAGCGAGAGCGGCGACCTGCTCGCTCCGCTGAACATCACCTCCTTGGAGGGGGTGCCGATCAACTCCTACGAACTGGACGCCTCAGGCGGCTCCATCGTCGCTTTCAAGTCCCAGGCATTGGCGTTCGCCATGTCCGGGCTGTTCACGCTGATCCGGCTGCTGGTCGGGCTGGCCGGCTGGTCCATCGAGATGGCCCTGCGGTTTCCGCTGCTGAAGATCCTGACCCGTCCGGCCGAGCAGATCGCCGACACCTACGACCAAGTGGTCGTCGACACGCTGGGGCTGAAGGGCCTGCTGCTGGCCTGGGCGTTCGTGTTCGCCGGTTTCATGATCGTGCGGGGTCGTGTCGGCCGCGGCCTGGGGGAGATCTTCCTGACGCTGCTCATCGCGGCGTTCGCCGCGTCGGCGTTCGTCCGTCCCGACTACCTGCTCGCGGCAGACGGTCCGCTCGGTCAGGGCCAGCAGGTGGCCGCCGCCGTCGCCCGGCAGAGCGTCAACTCCTACCACTGGGGCGGCAAGATCGCAGCCAAGGATCCCTGCGAAGGGATGAGCGGGAACGCCGAACTCAAGTGCCTGCAAGAGGAAGACGAGGCACCGGTCACCGCCGAGGAGGTGGCCCGCCCGCTGCAGGACTCGATCACCAACGCGCTGATCGTCAAGCCGTACATGCTGCTGGAGTACGGGCGCATCCTCGACCCCTCCAAGCCGTCCGACGCCAAGGCCTACGCCGTCCACCTGAAATGGATCACCGGCTGGTACCAGGCCGACGCCGGCACGAGCAACTGCGACACGCTCGCGCCGCCCATGCGAGACACCTGCGAGCAGAGGAAGGACGCCAAGGACACCTGCAGTCTGATCCACGGGGCCGCCAAGAAGTACTGCGAACGCGACCAAGGCCTGCCCGACACGGACACCCTGCCGTCCCTGACCTCGGGCGACGACCTGCTGAACGCCTCCAACGCGCTCGTCACCGACGAGGACCGGCAGTTCGCGGCCTTCCTCACCGACATGAAGAGAGCCGGGCCGGTCGGAAAATCCTGCGCCGCCTACGCGGAGAAACCGACCTGGTGGCGCCTCGGCGGCGCCGCCCTACTGCTCATCGCGGCACTGTTCATCTGCGGCATGCTCCTCTCCAGCGCCATCGTGCTGCTCGGCACCCAGGGCGTCTGCGTGGCGGCCGCGGCCGCCGGCGGCGTCACCTTCGTCGCCGGCATGCTGCCCGGCCCCGCACGCCAGAGCGTGTGGAAGTGGCTGTCCCTGTGGGGCATCGCGATACTGGCCGTAGTCGCCATCTGCGCGTTCATCCCGTTCTTCGGGATCGCCATCGACGCCACCATCACCGACGGGCCCGACCTGATGGTGGAGCGGATCCTGCTCATCGACGTCCTCGCCATCGCCGGCGCAGCCGGGCACCGCAGGCTCCTTGCATCCCTCACCTCCTTCGGCCGGCGCATGGCCATGCGGATGCGCTACGCCAAGGTCGGCGGCACCCACATGCCCGGCGACACCTCCGAGCTCGGCGCCGCGCTCGCCATGAACTCCCCCGCCGTACCGGGCGGATACCGCACAGGGCTGCGCGCCCTCACCGGCACGGGTGGTGGCAGGTTCGGGATGCTCGGCACCCGGCAGCGGCTGATGGGCGCGCTCATCTCCCTCTTCGACGGCGCGGGCATGCCGGTCGACACCGGCCGTGTCCTCGCCGATGCCACCGCCGAGGCCGGGCGCGGTCTGGCCCCGCTGACCGCGGCCGCGGCCGTGGGCGGGCTGGGGGCCCGGGTCGGCGCCAAGGGCGCGCACGGGCTGCTGATCGGACGGCGGCCGGACAAGGAGCAGTTGGCCAAATGGCAAAAGCCCACCGCCGACGGCGGCCCGGGCGCGGGCGGCCCGCCGGGCGGCGGGAACGGGGGTGCAGGCGGCGCAGGGCCGCGCCGGCCCTCAGGCCCGCCCGACCGGTACCGCGACGAGCAGGGGCAGGTCGTCGACCGCACCACCGGCCAGGTGCTGCACGACCAGAACAGCGACCGCACGCTGCTGTCCACCCGGGCCCACAACCGGCTCGTCCGCTTCCGCGGGTACCGCATCCTTAACCGCGGCGGCCGGGCCGCATACGGAGCGACCGTCGGTCTACCGGCAGGCGTCCGCCGGGCCAGGGCGGGGGGCTCGCGCTACTCCCAGGACGCCCGCCAGCAGGTGCGGGTATGGGGCAACACCATCCGCGAAGACGGCCGGGCCTGGACCGACACGGGACGTCACACGGCCCGGGTCCTGCGCGAGCACACCGACGACAGCGGCGGACCCGGCCCGTTCGCCGGCCGCCGCCTGCCCACCACAGCCACATCGGCCACCACCCCCCGCCCCGCAACGCCTCCACCGTCCGCACCTTCGGGCCGTCCTGACCCTGCACCCGCGGGGCGTACGGCGTCGGCGGGTGGTCCCGCGGGCACTCCGCCCCAGGCACCGCTGCCTCGCCAGGGCGGCCCCGTGCCACGGCCTCAGCCCGATCGCGGCCGACCCGTTCTTCCCGGGGGCGGCAGCGCGCGTAGCCAGGCGCGTGAGGAGGCGCGGGCCCGGATGCAGGAGCTGATGCGGCGCACCGCTCCCGACGCCGAACGTCGACGCCGGGAGCGGGTCCGGCGGCGGGACGAGGACGGTGAGCAGGAGTGAGACCGCCCGGACGCCGCATCCGGCGGTGGGGCTGCGCGGTGGCGCTGCTGATGTTCGCCGCCGTGTGCTGCGCCGCACCAGTGGGGAACGCGATCAGCGCCTACGTCGCGTTGAAGACGGGTGCGCAGGAAGACGACGGCGGGATCGCTGAGGGCGGCAGCGCCGCGGACATCCCTGCCCGCATGCTGAGCGCCTACAACAAGGCCGTCCAGCAGGTCGGGAAGTACGTGCCGACGTGCCAGGGCATGCGCTGGCCGATCCTCGCCGGAATCGCCAAGGTCGAGTCCAACCACGCCATCGGCCACACCATCGCAGCCAACGGCGACATACGCCCAAAGATCTACGGAGTGCTCCTGGGCGGCTCCGGCCAGGGTGGCAACACCACCGCGGTCCCGGACAGCGACGGCGGCAGGTGGGACGGCACCGCCACCGGTGAGCGAGCAGTCGGCCCCTTCCAGTTCCTGCCCTCCACATGGGAAAGCGTCGCCAAGGACGGCAACGACGATCATGTCGCCGACCCGCACAACGCCGACGACGCCGCACTCAGCGCTGCCGTCTACCTGTGCGAAGGCGGCCGTGACCTGACGCAACGCTCGCAGCTGAAGACGGCGATCCTGCAGTACAACCACTCCAACGAATACGTCGCCGAAGTGACCGGCTGGATCGACCAGTACACGGCGGCCGCCAAAGACCCAGGCCTGAAAAATGTCTCGGGGAAGGCCCGCACCGTGATCGAGGCGGCGCTCTCCCAGCGGGGCGTGCCCTACTCGTGGGGCGGCGGCACCGCGAGCGGCCCGTCGTACGGGGTCTGCTGCTCACCCAGCGGCAAGAGCGGCGCGAGCATCAAGGGCTTCGACTGCTCGGGCCTGACCGCCTTCGCGTACGAGAGGGCCGGCATCCGGCTGCCGCGTGTCGCGGCCGCCCAGGCCAGTGTCGGAAAGCGGATCCCGGCCAACCTCGGCACGAGCGCTCTCAAGCCTGGTGACCTCGTCTTCTACGCCTACGCCCCGGACCGTGACTCCACGATCTACCACGTCGGGATCTACGTCGGCAGCGGACAGATGGTCAACGCCCCCCGACCGGGCACCGTCGTGCGCCTGGACTCGATGAATGCCATGTCCGGCTATGCGGGGGGAGCACGGCTGCTGTGACCACCACCCCTGTAGGTTCCGAAAGGAGATGACGGTGTCCAGGTGATCTGTCGTCAATGTGTCGGTCGGCACTCTCCTTTCGACCCGGCTCTCGTGCTGCGCCACCGTCACGTCCAGATGGCTCCCGGCCGCACCGGCAGGGCCCGATATCGGTCGAACGCCTCACGAGCATCCGGAACGAACTCCCGATGCCGAACCAGGTCAGTCAGTTCGGACTCAGTCAGCCAGTCATGCCAAGCGACCTCCGAGGGGTCGGGCCGGACCGGTTCCGTGACGATGACCTGATGCAGACCGAGCCAATACGGACTGATCACGCCCTCGCACAAGAACTTCAACAGGAAACGAGGACGGGCATGAACACCAAGTTCTTCCACCAACTCCCGCGCAGCAGCATCTTCATACGACTCGGCCACGTCCACCGCGCCTCCGAGCATCCAGTTGATCTGTCCCGGGAAAAGAGCGACATCGTCTGGACGACGGTGGACAAGGAACTGCCCAGCACTGTTGCGGCACACGATCGTCGCTATGCGATGCAGCCACCGGTGACGGATCGCCTCCCCCCTCTCCACAACAGCCAGAACCTCGTCACGCTCGTCAACGCGCTCAACAAGTTCACCCACGAACCAGTCCTACCGGCTCGCAGCCGCGCCGACACGAGCCAGCACCACGTCGGCCAACTCCTGCGGGGTCAGCTCGCCGTCCAGAATCACGGTGTCGCTGGGCAGGGTGTCGGCCGCGGCCATGCACGGCGCGATCTTGTCCTTGCACCAGCGCCGAACCTTCTCGTCCTGCTCAGGGTTGTCCGGGGTGAAGCTCCGGCCGTCGATCCTCTGCTCCAAAATCTTTCGGGAGACCTTGAGGAAGAAGTGGTGGACGTCGATGCCCGCATCCGTCAACGCGCCGAAGATCTCACCGACATAGCCGGGGTTGACCAAGGTCATGGGGACCAGAACCGGACGGCGGTACTCCTCAACCAGCCCTACCGCCAGGTCGGCGACCTGCCGCCGCCACAGTCGAAGGTCCTGGAAGTCGCCGGTCGGCACCTCCACGATCTCCCGCAGCACATAGCCGACCATCTCCGGGTCATAGATCAGGGCCTCGGGCCATCGCGGACGCAGCTCGTCCACCAGCGTGCTCTTCCCGCTGCCGAACGCACCGTTCACCCAGATGATCAACGCGATCCTCCCCGCCCCGGTTGCCAGGCCCGCGCATCGAGCCCGGCGCGTTGGATCAGCATGCCGCGCGAATTAGATGAGGGCGAACGCCATTGCAGATCATGCCCGAAATATCGCCATGGGGCCGGATCCCGCTGCCGAACTGGGCCACCTCACGTTATCGAAGCCACCCCGCGAGCCCTGCGTCCTCGGGCAGATCCGCCCGAGCCCCGCATCCAGCCCGAAGAAGCCGACAGCCCGGCTGGACAAACCATCGACAGATCATCGAGACAACCACGCAAGGTCGCAGGTCATCGCAGCGGTGGCCGACAAACCAGATCGGAACCTACACCCATGTAGGCCCGCATTTGAGTTGACCTTTTCTCATCGTTCTGTCCGCGGCTTGTCCGATTGGACAGGGCGATGACAAGGCCGCTCTCGCGGGTGGTGTTGGATTCTGTACCCGCTCTTCGCCTCTTGTTGTCGCAGGCCGGGGCTGTGATCAAGGCCCCTCTGGCTTCGTACACCGGGCGGTGGTCATGGCGGCTGCAGACTCGAAGCCGAAGAGTCCTGGTTCGCGCGAGCCCCAGTCGGCTGCGGTCCCGGTCGCCGCCGCACCTACTACACCCTCACACCGGGTGGACTCCGCGCAGCGGCCCACGAAGTCCAACGCCACAGACCACGCAGGAAGGACCTGACACCTGATGAGAAAGATCCACGGCCCCTTGGATCAGCGACGCGCACGCGCGAGCAAGGCCGCATGCGGCAACGTCAGTAGACCGTCCTCGTCAGCAAACTCCGAGCTGAATAGATCGAAGTGGCGCTTGATCTCGGCGCGGATCCGGGCAGTCTGGCTCTGCACCAGCTGCCCGCCGAACGCCACTCCACTCGCAGGACCGCTCCACCACTCGTCGGCGCTCGCGCGGTGATCCCAACGCAAGGTCTCGCACACCGACTCGCGCAGCCCTGTCGCATCCATCAGCCCAGTCAGGCCGCTCTCGTCACGGGGAAACTCATCCTCAGGAGCCAGCCCTGCGGGCAGATGCGGTGGACGCACCGCACCTGCGGCTTGGATCGCGCGGCCGATCAAAGTTTGCCCAGAGGCCGGCGGCACCGCCCATATCGTCAACGCAATCCAGCCGCCGGGCCTCACGACACGACGCAGCTCAGCCAGGGCCACTTTGGGCTGGCCCACATGGTTCAGCACGAAGTTGGCCACGACGGCGTCAAACTCTCCGTCGGTGAAGGGAAGCTCTGGAAGAGCGGCCACGCGCACGTCAGCCGCAGGTGCGGCCTGCATAGCCAACTCAACCATGGTTGGCTCCGCATCCACGGCCGTCACCGTCGCACCCCGGGCACACGCGGCAGCAGCGACCGTCCCTGGCCCAGTCCCCACATCCAGCAACCGCGCGCCTGGTCCTACCTCGGCGGCATCGAGCAATTGCGGCACCGGATAGGCGCACAGCTTGGCGAAGCTTCCGGCATAAGCGGCACCCTGGCCCGCCCAGATCAGCCGCTCACTCTTGTCGAACGCCGTCATTGTCACCGGCATCTCCCCGACCTCAGCCAAGATCAACGTGTTGTCGCGACCCTAACCCACGCTCTGATCAGCCCGGACGGCTTAGAACACGGATGCGCAGCGACATCACTCCATGTCGGTTCTCAGCCGAGAACCGGACATGGAGGTGAGAAGACCCTGCGGACAGATCGATGAGAAGGAGCTCGAATGCCAAGCTCACGAAGGCCCGGCCGGACAGAAATGTTGAGAACCTACACCCCACGCTCACCGCGTCTGCTGTTATTGAGCACCGTCATCCTCGCCGTCGCCGGCATCGCCCTGCTGGGCGTGCCGCATGGTCAGCAGCCACCGGCCCCGGCGGCGTCCCCTGCCTCGCGCGATACTGCAGGTTCGTCTCCCTCGCCATCTGCGGCCGCTGCATCTGCCCAGCCGCCCCTTGGCGCGGGTGCATCCGCGACGCCTGCCGCATCGGCGCCGTCGGCCCTTGAGTCCGCTCTGGCGCCGCATGGCGAGGGCGCGGCCGGTGATGAGGTGATCCAGCGGTCGCTGGAGGCGGCCTGGCCCGCCGACCTTCCCGCCACCGATGAACGAAAGGTGCTCGCCGACGGCCGCGCGCTGCTGCGCGCGGACGCCACCGGAGTCGGCCGCGCAAAGTGGCCGGGCCTCTTCCCCGACTCACGCCAGGTGGCGCCGGCGTTCCCCACCGCGCGCTTTCGCATCCAGGCCGCGATCGCCCGCCGCGACGGCAGCCCCAATAGGGCGGTGGTCCACCTGGTGTGGGCGGGCACGGACCGCGGCGGCACCTTCACCGACCTGCGCATCACCAACTGGCACTTCACCCGCACGATCAAGAAGGGAACAGCGACGTGGATGCCGCAGCCCCGTACCTGACCGACCGAGCCGGTCCGGCGGCGGCCGGTCGGGCACTCGGCCCTGTCACCGGCCTGGTCGATGCTGCCGGCTGGCTCTACGGCCACTGGTATCTGCTCGCTGCGGCCATCGCCGTGTGCTGGGGCGGGGGCGAGCTGGTCGTACGCCGGCTCGCGGCCAAGGCCTCGGCCCAGCGGATGGCCCTGGAGCTCGTCTCCACCCGGCACTTCGACCCGAGTCTGGAGGAGATCTTCCGCCGCGGTGTCCAGCTCGCCCGCGCCTCCACGGCCATGCCCTGGTGGGCGCCCCGCCGGTCAAAGGCCGTGCAGATCCGGCTGCGCGCGGACGGCAGCACGCCGCTGCGCTACCGCATCGAGGGCCCGGCGGGCGGGGAACGGCTTTTGTCCATCACCCCGTTCGGGCCGGACGTCACCGTCGAGCGGGCCCGGCCGATCCTCGACAAGCCCCGCGACCACGTGGTGCGGGCGGAGTTCCTCCTGCGCGGCAAACCCACCGCGCCCTTGCGTGAGGTGCCGCTCACCCCCGACCCGCTCCAGCCGCTCGTCGACGCCGTGGCCGACCTGCGCGCCGAACTCGGCGACCTCGCCGAAATCCGGCTCGACATCCAGCGCGCCCCGAAGTGGGCCCTGCGGGCCCGCCGTCTGCAACTGATGGGCGCCGCGCGCCGCGCTGAACGCCGCGAGGCCCAGCGCTCCGCACGCTGGCTGCGCCAGGACGCCGGCGGCATCGAAGACTCTTGGGGCTGGCAGCTGCAGCAGCTCCTCAGCGATCAACCCAGCCCGGGATCCGGCCGTCGGTTGGTGATGCCGCCCGTTCCCCGGCGCGTCGAGCCGGCCGAAGCACTGGGCAAGCTGGCCGAGGACGACCACCTCATCCGCGTCCAGCTGCTGGTGATGTGCGCCTCGAACACCGCCGGCCGCGCCCAGGCGCGTCTGGCCCAACTCCAGGCCGCCTTCGATGTCTTCGGCGGCCGCTCACGGTGGGCCATGCGCGGCTGGCGGCTGGGGCCGTGGCGGATCGGTGCCGACCACTGGCCCACCCGGCGCGGCTTCGAACGCCGCTGGAACCTCGGCCACTGCCGGCCGCCCCGCCCGAACTGGGTGAGGCTGGAGGAACTGACCGGCCTGCTCAAGCCGCCCACCACACACTGCCGTCTGCCGGTACTCGCCAGTGACCTGCCGACCTTCTCCCTCGGCGAGCCCGAGCTGCTGCTGCAAGGCATCTACCGAAGCCCGGACGGCCGACAGCGGCTGGTCGCCACCTACGCCGAGGAAACCCTGTTCGAAGTCGGGGTCGGCAAGGCAGGCGGCGGCAAGACGGAGAGGGCCCTGGCCCAGGCGATCGGCTGGGCACACGCCGGCGGCGGGCTCGTCTTCGTCGACCCGCACCGCGACTCCTGGCCGCGCGCGTTGCCGTTCCTGGCCCACGAGACGCTCATGCCGCGGATCGCGCTGATCGACCTCGGCGGCCTCGGCCCCCACCCGCAAGTGAGCTCGTGGAATCCGCTCGGCATGCACCACGGACAGGCGGCACACGAGGTCGTCGAGGCCATCGCCGACGCCTACGCCTCCGCACTGGCCTGGGACGACGCAACCGCCCCGCGCGCGCTGACCATCCTCACCGCCGCGCTCACCGTCCTGATCGCCATCAACGAGGCCGCCTGCCAGGCCGGCCGGCCCCAGGACCAGGCCACGCTCTTCCACATACGGGCACTGCTCACCGACACCGCCTTCCGCACAGCAGCGCTCACCGCGGTAGCGGACCGGCTGGATGAGGAGACCCGCGCATGGTGGCAGGTGGTGTTCCCGACCCTGCCGCACGATGCGTTCGCCGTCGTCCTCAACCCGATCACCCGTCTCGCCGCCAACCCCATCACCCGCGCCTTCCTCGGCCAGCCCGCCGGCGTGTACAACATCCGCGCCGCGATGGACTCCCGCATGGTCGTGTGGGTGTGCCCAGGCGGCAACGGGCCCACCGACCGCCTCCTGACCGCCCTGCTCGCCCGGGACCTGCTGCGCGCCGCCCGCTCCAGGCGCGACACCCCGCAGGAAAAACGGGTCCCGTTCCGCCCGTACTTCGACGAGCTGATCACGCTGACCGGCGCGGCCCCGGAGACCATCGCCGCGATGTTCGAGGACTTACGCAAGTACAAGTGCCACATCCACGGCATGACCCAGCTGCTGTCCCGCCTCCCCTCGCCGGTGCGGCTGTCCCTGCTGCAAAACGCCTCCACCCTGGCCACCACCGCCGGGTCGAAGTCCGCGGTCGCGCCGATCGCCGCCGAGTGGGGCGATGACCCCAGCCCCGACCGCATCGCCACCATGGAACGGTTCGAGCACTACATCTCTATGAACGTGCACGGCCGCCGCATCGGGCCCATCCAGCTGCGCGGGCCCCATCTCGACGACGTCTTTGCCACCCTGGCCCGCCCGCAGCACGCCGGTGCACTGCACAGAGCCGCCCTCGCGAACGCCCAGGCGCTCCCGCTGGAGCCCCTCGCCGAACGCGCCGCCGGACAGCTCGGCCGCGTCGCCGCCTTCCTCACCAAACACTCCCCCACCGACGCCGCTGTCCACCTATCGAAGGAGAAAAACGAATGGACCTGACCACCGCCCAGCCCAAAGAACATACGGCGGCGGGCTTCACGCCCCGCCCCATCGAATCCCTCGCGCATCAGCTCCTGACCGCACTCGCCCAGCACCGCCTGGCCTCCACCCATCAACTGCGCCTCCTGCTGCGGCCAGGCCGCTCCCGCCAGTCGGTCTCCCAGCGCCTGAACCATCTGCTCGGCGAGCACCTGGTCAAACTTCGTCGTGCTGCCCCAGCCCCATCGCACCCGCATCTGGTACCTCACGCCGAAGGGCGCTCGACCCACCAGGGACTGGCCCGCGCTCCGCGGCCGCCCCCCGTATCCGATCACCTCGGCGACGGCCGCCTCACTGAAGACCCCACACGCCCTCAGCGTCCTGCGCACCCACCTGGCGTTCGTCGCCGACGCCCGCAGGCGCGGCGACGAGCGCGGTCACCTGGACTGGACTCCCGAGGTGTTCCACGCGATCGGCGAGGGAGAGAGAGTCGTGGCCGACGCGGTCATGCACTACACCCTCGAGGGCGAACAGCGGCGCAAGCTACGGGCGTTCGTCGAGACCGGTCGCGCCACCATGAGCAGCGAGCAGCTGGCCGCGAAGCTGATCGAGTACGCAAGGCTGTGGACGTACGAGCCGCAGCCCACCGGCCGGCGCCAGCAGACAGGCCATCCCGGTTGGCTGCGCTGGTACCCCGGTGTTCCCCCGGGTCCTGTTCGTACTGACCGGCGCCTCACGTCAGACGATGGACAACCGCATCAGCGACCTCAAGGCCATGGTCACCCATCATCCACTCGTGGCCGGCCTGGCCCGCGAGATACCGCTGGGAGCAGCCGTCCTGGACGACCTGGAAAACCACGGCCCCACCTGCGACATCTGGGCACCTCTGGCAGGCGGCCAGCCGCGGCCGTGGACCGAGCTGTGACACCACGCCCCTCTGGCCCAATGTCGCAGCCTTGCACCTCCACCCGAAACCCTTGAAATTTGCTCACGCAAACACATAGCTTACCTCTACACGACGGGATCCTGCCTTGAAACGTCACTGCTGTACACCACAGTTAGGGGACGACGCATGCCGCCAGCACCTGACGCAATTCGCACTCCTCAAGCAGCCCACCGCAGCAAATGGCCCACTCGGATACAGGCCGTCTCCCGCGCCGGGAACACCTGCGCGGCCCACAGAAGCGGCTACTTCGGCACCACCGACCCGAGCACGACGCACTCCCCCATCCCCAACCGGCACGTCACTCACGACGCCGCGCGCCCTGGCTCTGCAGCCGAGGTGGGACGAGGAAGCCATCCCTGCCCCCAGTCAGTTCACATCGCTTGGGCACCGGCCACCGCCACACCTTTGCCACCCCAGGCCCCGTCTGCCAGCGGCCAGTCAGATCTCCCCGCTCGCTGCCACTTCAGCTCCCCACCGCGGCCGCTTCGATTCCCCGCTGGCGGCCACTTCGTGTACGCAGAGTGGGGTCATGCTCGGCGGCGCTCGCCCCACCACGGCAGGATCGGAGGCAGGTCGCCGAGCCCTCGGCTTGGCCGCTTCGGCATCGGCGACTCCCCGTCGTCCCCGTCCCAGCGGCGTGCGTATTGATCTGGGAGGCTGCCCCAGCCCCAGTAGGGAACCGGACGGTCGGGTGTCACGCCGAGTTCATCGTGGGGATCGATGCGCTTTTCCGCCACCGTGCACAGGTGGGCCCAGTCGTCACCCATGTCAAAGACGTAGGCGAACTGTTCGCCGACCTGGAGCCTGCTCAGCTTGGTGGCATGGCCGTCCACGGTACCGTCCGGGGCCTCGTCGTCCCACCAGTCCAGAGGGCTGACCCGGGTGCCGTCGGACAACGTGAACATATGCAGGTGGGCCAGGTCCCAGCGGCCGAAAGCGAGATCGATGGCCGTGGCGAACTGGGCGAAGGAATGCGAGCGCGCAGCGGCGAAGAGCCGGCCAGGGCGAGGCCACAGGTCTGCCCCGTGCCCAGAGACCAACTCCACCCGGATGGACAGCCAGGTACGTGCCACGATCACAACCCTTCATGCGTCATGTTCCCGAATTGGCAACCGAGGCTACTGAGTGTGACTGCCAGTTGGAGAATCGAGCTGGCCGTACGTGGAGACTTTCCACCGGCCGCCGACACCGCCCCTGCGGCGTGCCGTTGCCATCCAGGGAGCGCCAGCCGAGGCCCCCCGAGCGACACGTCGATTGCCTGCCACCCGCGCGAGTTCGGCGAAAAACCGATGGATGGAGATTGCATTCTCGCTCCGCCCAACGCCGCGACCACCTGCCGAGACATGCGAACCGACCGTGGCCACGGTGCGGCCGTCCGGGCCGAAGTCGAGCCCCTCGACGTCCGCCGAAGGATCCCGCAGAGTGCCCAAGCGCCTCCTTCGCGCTGGATCCGAGACGTCCCACAGCGTCACGGTGTCCCCAAATAACCCTGCGACGGTGGCCAGGGTATGGCGGTCACGGCTGAACGCCGCCATCCACTCGGTGCCCGGTTGAACACCCGACCCCTGCGAACCGCCAGCGAAACGCGTCTGCATCAGGGTGAGCTGTCCCGGATTTCGTGGAGTCCGCGATCGTGTGATCAAGCGATCTGCGGGGCTTCCTCCAGTTGCGCCCAGTACGCCTGTTCGTACTCGTCGGGCGGCACATAGCCGAGGGCGGAGTGGAGCCGTTGTACCACGCGACCCACTGGAACACGGCCCGCTCGACCTCGTCAAAGTCACGCCACGGACCCTGATGCTCGATCAGTTCGGCCTTGAACGTGCCGTTCAGGGCCTCGGCCATTGCGTTGTCATAGCTGTCCGCGACGGAGCCGACCGACGCGGAGGCCCCGACCTCAGCCAATCGCTCTGTGTAGCGAATGGACACGTATTGCGCCCCCGGTCGCTGTGGTGAATGAGATCGGCGTCCTTCTTGATCCTCTGCCGCCACAGGGCCATCTCCAGCGCGTCCAGCGGCAGGTCCGTGCGCATGTGATTGGCAACCTGCCAGCCCACGATCCGACGGGAGTACGCGTCCAGGACGAACGCAACGTAGACCCAGCCCGACCAGGTGCGGACGTAGGTCAGGTCGGCCAGCCACAGCTGGTTCGGTCGCTGGGCGCTGAACCGTCGGTTGACCAGGTCCGGCGGACGCGGGGCGGCCGGCTCGGGGATCGTGGTGCGTCGGCGCTGTCCCCGGATGACGCCCTCGATGCCGAGCTCACGCATCAGCCGCTCGATGGTGCAGCGGGCGACGCGGTGTCCTGCGCGGATGAGGGCGCGATCATGTAGCCGACGCCGAGTAGCTCGAGCAGGCGGCCGATGGCGCATCCCCAGCGCTCGAGGGATTTCTTGACCGCTCGGTCCGAATCTGTTCTACTCGATAGCGATGCTGCGAAGCCCTGGGCGTCGCACCCGTGTGGTTCTCCGCCTTCCGCCGTGCAGAGGCGGTCGGCGTCACGACTGGCGCTGCGCGCCGCCTGCTCTCTTCAAAAACCCCGCCATGAGAGGTGCCCTGACCATGACTACACGTGAGGTCGTCGAGAAGTTCCTCGGGCTGCTTGGTGCCGGAGATCCTGACGCCGTCGCCGAGCTGTTCGCAGAGGAGATCGACTGGTACGTGCCCGGGTCCCCGCAACTGCCCTGGACCGGCCGCCGCACGACGCCCGCCGAGGTCGCCGACTATCTCCGCGTGCTGGGCGAGAACATCGTCCCGGAGAAGAACGTCGATAATGTCGAGGCGCTCGTCGTCGATGGTGACCACGCCGTCCTCCTCGGAGAGTTCTCGCGCGTGGCGAGGAGTACGGCCGCTCCTACCAGATGCCCATCGCCATGCACTTCCAGGTCACCGACGGCGAGATCACCAAGCTGTACCTTTACGAAGACACCCTTAAGGTTGCGCAGGCATACGCGCAGTGAGGGTCTGACCTTTCACGTCTCCTCCGCCGAGGCCGCAGCAGGGGCCGTTGTGCCGCATGCGCTGTGGCCGGCGGCCGACTCAGCGCCTGTCCGCCGCGCCGAGGCCCCGACCCCACACCTTTCAAGGGAACCGCCATGCCTGCTGCGATCGACATACGCCGTGCCTCTTCCCGCAGCCTCGCCCGTACTCCCTGGCTACGGTCCTGGAACTCCTTCTCTTTCGGAGCCCAGGCCGATCCGGGCAACACTCACTTCGGGCTGCTTCTCGTGTCCAACGAGGACACCGTCGAACCGGGTACGGGGTTCGACACTCATCCCCACCAGGACATGGAGATCGTCACATGGGTCCTGGAGGGCGCGCTGGTCCACCAGGACTCAACCGGCCACAACGGAATCATCTATCCGGGCCTGGCCCAGCGGATGACCGCCGGCGCCGGGATTCTTCACAGCGAGAAGAACGACTCGTGGACGCTGTCCGGCGACCCAGTACACAGCGACCCCGTGCACTTCATCCAGATGTGGGTGCTGCCCGACACAGCCGGGGTCGCTCCGGGGTACGAGCAGTTGGACATCAACACCCAGCTCGGGCAAGGCGGGTGGGCGATCCTGGCATCTGGCATGCCCAAGCACTCCGGCACACGCGCCCTCAGTATCCGCCAGAAGCACGCCGCCCTGCACGTGGCGCGGCTTCGCCCAGCCGAGACTGTGCACATCGCGACCGCGCCGTTCGTCCATCTCTTCGTCGCCAAGGGCGCGCTCGCCTTGGAAGGCTCCGGTGCGCTGACTGAAGGAGATGCGGCGCGCATCACGGCTGCCGAGGGTCAGCGCATCACCGCAGCCGCTGAGGGTGCGGAGGTACTCATGTGGGAGATGGACGCGACGGTGGTTCTCCGGTGAGCCCTCAGTGTCCTTGCAGTCGCAGTCCTGTGTAGCTACATTTAGATGAAATGAGCAATTCACGTGAATGCCCGCAGGCTACTCCTTGCCTACACCGCCAATATCTCGGACCCCAATTTCATTTCGTCCCTCTTCGCCGAGGACGGCGCCATTGAACTGCCATATCTCGAATCCATCGGCCTTCCAACTCGAACAGTCGGTCCGGAAGCAATCCGCGAGTTCATCATCGGACTGCTACAAGTCATCCCTGACCTCGGTTTCGATACGGTGGACATCATGATCGAGACTGAGGATCAGGTCTTCGGAGAGTGGTCGGTGGAGAGAACCACGGCCGCTGGCCGCCTCTTCAGCCAGACATACGCCGGACGCCTCGTGGCGGAGAACGGGAAGATCAAGCTCCTCCGCGAGTCCTTGGATCTGGTCCGAGCCGCACGCGCGATGCTGCCCAACGGAGTGGCGGACATCCCTGCATGACTCGCCCTTGCGGTTCGCGGCAAGCCGCGACGGCGACCAGGGCGCACAGCGTTCGCTCC
Organism: Streptomyces sp. NPDC050743; assembly: GCF_044456925.1. Taxonomy (NCBI): domain Bacteria; kingdom Bacillati; phylum Actinomycetota; class Actinomycetes; order Kitasatosporales; family Streptomycetaceae; genus Streptomyces; species Streptomyces sp. NPDC050743. The sequence continues at coordinate 36,872 of NZ_JBITGJ010000058.1, read as the reverse complement.
GGGAGGGACCATGCCCTCGAACCCTCCCGCACCTCCCTTCTTCGTCGAGGAGGTTCAGGGTCGCCGAGGACGCCGGTGGCGCAGTCGCGTCGAGTGCATCCGGGGCGCGAGGACGCGCCGGCCTTCGGATCGCCGGGGATTACGTCCGTCGGCTCGCGTCCCCGCCGCCTGGTGTGTCATTTCCGCCGGCGTGAGCCGTGGCGCTCGCCGCCGCAGTCGCCATGACTCGTGCGGTGCCCGAGCACCCATACGTCGCGCGACGGAAAGTGCTGCGCGAGCGACACGCCAGGAGGAGAAATGAACGGCAGTAGCGATCTCAAGAAAACGCGAGAAGAGGTGGCTATCCACTACTTCCGGTTGGTGGACGCCACCGATCCCGCAGTTTTGGATCTATTCACCGATGATGCTCGGATGTTCTTCCCGAAGTTCGGATTCGCCGCCGGTAAGGATCAGATTGGGACATTTGCGCAGGGGCCGGGTAGGGGGATCTCGAAGATCGAGCACGACATCCCCGGTTTCACAGTGCTGTCGTCCGGAAATCACGTGGCAGTTGAGGCGGTGAAGGGGACGACAGCATCGGGTGTGGATTTCCCTGACCGTGTCTCCTCCTTCGGACTCTTCTGCAACGTTTTGAAGTTCGAAGGTGAACGCATCAGAAGAGTCCACATCTACGAGGACCCGGATTTCGCAAGTACGCACACCCGCGGAGTGGCCTGGGGCGAATCGGTGCGCGACGGCATGTAGTCGGCACAAAGATCGCTCGACGGCCCGTTGGTCGCTGCCGCGGGCCGTTGTGCAGTCTGGGGTGAGGCGCCCTGCCGGCGACCGCCTCGCCGGAGCCTGTCGGGCGTGGTCGAGAGCCTCATCAGCGGATGACGCCCGACGGCCTTCTTCCCGGTCGCGCAGCGCGCTTGTGCGAGAGCCACGGCAGAGCTTCGCAATCGCGATCAGCAATGGGCCGTGCGTGGTGCGCTCCTCCGCTTCTCGAGGACTTGTGGTGGACCAGGGCGAAGGTGCCCTGATCGAAATTGTCGTGGCCACACGGGAGTCGGTGTTCATGCACCCCCCCCCGCGACAGCGGACCGAATTGCCTGTCCTGCCTGCAGCGCGGCGTCGCCCCGGGAACGCGGACGCAGCCTCGCTGACAGCGCGGTCAGCGGACGCGCCGTGCCGATCGACTGGTGGTGGGCAGACGGTGGGGTCGGTTTCTGACGCGATCGGGTAAAGGCGGCCCTTGGTCGGCCGGTCGAGCCGAAGAGACGTGTTCAGCGCGAAGGCTGTGCAGATGAGTCTGCTGCGTCCGACATCCGGCGAGATGCGTTGGAATCGTGTCCGTGGACAGGGTCGCCCGTACTCAGCAGCGCGTCCAGGGACTGGGCGAGATGCTCCGTGAAGGATTCCCTGCTCATCTCGGCGAGTGCACCGGCTTTCACGACGTAGCGGCTGAACGTCACTCCGATGAGCAGCCCTGCGACGAACGGGAGGCGGTGCTCAACGGCGTCGGCGTTCAGAAGTCGGCCATAAGTGGTGGACGTGAGGTCTTCCATGGCCCGGTATAGCGATCCTGCGGCGCGGTCGTCGATGGCCGCGCTGCGGATCAGTGCGATGAAGGGGTCGGTGCCCGCGGAGTCTTCCAGTCGGCGCACGTAGCTCTGCGCGATACGCGTGGACAGTGACTGACCGGATTCGTCGGCCAGTTGCACGACCTCCCGCGTACCAGGGACGGCAGCCAGGAAGAGAGCCTCCTTGCTGCCGAAGTGGCGCAGGACCAGGCCGTGGGTCACTCCGGCCCGGCGGGCGATCTCTCGCACGGTGGCCCGGTCATAACCCCTTTCCGCGAACGCTTGGGCGGCCGCTTCGAGGATCGCCTCACGGTGGCGAACAGGATCCCGGACTCGACGGGGCGCTGCCGGCTTGGGAGTGGGCATGGAGTGGGTCACACCTCCTCGTAGTCCCTACTGACCGTTTGGATATTAGCGCCTGGCGACCTACGCTTCTAATGACCATCTGGTCATTAGCGGCCTACCGGTGCTCCGAAGAAATGGAATCGGATGTCTTCTCCCGCTCGTTCCCGCCCCCTCGCCGATCCCCAGGTGGTCATCGTGGGAGCCGGTCCTGTCGGACTGTGGCTCGCCCACGAGCTGGGCCTCGCCGGGGTCTCCGTCCTGGTGCTGGAACGCGACACGCAGCGCAGCCCGCACTCGAAAGCCCTCGGCATCCATCCGCGCACCGTCGAAGTGCTTGCCATGCGCGGGCGGCATCGTGACATCAAGGCCGCCGGACGCCCCCTTCCCAGTTGGCACTTCGGGATGCTCGAGTCGCGTGTTGACCTGGGCGGACTGGATACGCCCTTCCCTTACCTGCTGGCCTACCCCCAGGCGGCCACGGAGGCACTGCTCGAGCAGTACGCCACGGACGTCGGAGCCGTCGTCCGCCGCGGGCACACGGTGACGAACGCAGTGCCCGGCCCCTTCGCCGTCACACTCGAAGTGTCCGGGCCCGACGGTGACCATGTCCTGCGACCCGACTACGTCGTGGGGTGCGACGGGGCGGGAAGCACTGTGCGGCGCGCCGCCGGCATCCCGTTCCCCGGAACGGACGCAACGGCCTACGGTTTCCTGGGCGAGGTCGTTCTCGATACCCCGCCCGCCCCGGGGTTTGCCGCCCACACGGCCGGTGGACACCTCATCGTCGTGCCTTTGGGGGGCGACATGTACCGCGTCACGGGCTACGACCCCCTCAACCAGGACGCTCACCAAGGGCCCCTGACGATGGAGGAACTGCGGGAGACGACCCAGCGTCTCGCCGGAACCGACTTCGGCATGCACCACCCGGTCTGGCTGTCGCGGTTCGGCAATGCCACGAGGGTCGCGTCCGCCTACCGACACGGCCGGATCCTCCTCGCCGGCGACGCGGCCCACATGCACTTCCCCGCGGGCGGCGTCGGCCTCAACGTGGGAATCCAGGACGCCATGAACCTCGGATGGAAGCTCGCCGCAGTCGTCCAGAAGCGGGCGCATCCAGATCTGCTCGACAGCTATCACGGCGAACGGCACCCGGTCGGCCTCGATCTGGCGGAAAACGCTCTCGCGCAGACCGCCCTCATCACCGGTCTGGGTCCCGAGGTCCGCGCACTGCGCCGCTTCCTCAGCAAGGCGGTGGACGCTGCGCCCGACTTCTCCCGCCTCATCGCGCGAACGCTCTCCGCCCTCGACGTGGCCTACCGGCCTGCCTCCCCTGATGCGCATGCTCTCGTCGGAACCCGTGCCCACGACGCGGAAGGGGAGGGCATCCTGCCCCTGCTGCACGACGGCCGGCCCGTCCTTCTGACCGACGCCGAGGGAACTTTGGCGCCGGAGGTCAGGGCGCAGGCCGCGCAGAGGGGAATCGCGGTCCATGCGAGCAGGCTGCCCCTGACCGGGGGAGCACAGTGGTCCGGGGTCACTGCCGCCGTGCTTCGCCCGGACGGACACGTGTGGTGGGCGACTGAACAGCGCCCGGAGGGCGCGGGCTTTGGCGGCATGGTGTGCACTGCGCTCCAGAGGCTTCCGGCTACCTTCTGAGGGCGGAGCGGCCGCCACGCCCTCGACGCGTTGGCCAACGGTCAGTGTTGGGGGCCGGAAGAGGGGATGGCCGCCCGGCCCCCGGGAGCCGGCGGATCGAAGACCCGGGCTCGGTCACGTGTGGCGGCGGACTCCGCGTTTGCTGTGAGGCGGCCTGTTGTCGGAGTGCCGGAGAGTTGCCTCGTTGCGTGGCCGCGGCCCGGCGATCGGGGACGTGAGGTGCTCATGTCTTTCACGGAGGTCTCTCGTCGCGAGTGCCTGACCCCGTCTCCGCGCACGCTCCAGCAGCCGAACGGTCGCACCGTGGACGACGGACGTCGATGCGTGTTCGCACACCCACCAGGCAGCAGTCTCATGCTCGCGTAGTGACCGGATCGTGCCTTCCGTACCCGGGCTGCCGGGGACCCCCGTGTGCCGAACGCCGGTCCCTTCAGTTCCTCAGCAACGCGCGGCAGGCGGCGCGGGCGATCCAGGTCTGGGTGTGGTCGAAAGACCACTTGCGTTCACCGACCAGCGTCATCCAGGCGTGCGGGCCGAGGTGGAAGAACAGCAGGTCGATGGCGTCGGAGCGGCTGACCTCGTCGCCGAGGGCGTCGAGGTCGACCAGACGATCGACTACCTGGGTCAGGGCTTGGATGTAGTCGTCGGCGCCTCTGTCCAGGACCGCCTTGACGGCGGGCTCGCCGGGCGGGTTCCGGTAGAAGAGCCCGTACACGAGGTCCCAGTGCCGTTCATGGGTGATCCGCGTGCCCTCGGCTGTCAGTGCGATCACGGTGCGGGGGTCGTCGCACGCCGCGACCGCAGCCAGGGTGTCGGCGACTGCCGGATCGGTGAGAGCCGGCTCCAGCAGGGCGGCAAGGATGGTCGGCTTGTTCCCCACGCTGGAGTACACGGTCGGCACGGCGACCTTCGCCGCCTCAGCGATCTCGCCGATGGTGACGCCAACATACCCGCGGCTCAGGAAGAGGGCGTGAGCGCTGGTCAGGATGGCTTCCCGGGTGGCGGCCGCAGCGTCGGCGCGCCGGGGTGAGGTGTATTTCCGAACGGTCACGGAAGCAGTCTACGCCCTCACGATAAGTCAATATTTTGACTATAGGCTCCTATAATGAATAGGATGCAGTACATGACGACAGATCTGAATGACTCAGCAGCCGTTCTCGAGACCCGCCTGGCCCACGACGTGCACCGGGTGGCCACGACCCTGCTGGCCGAGGCGGCCGACCGTCCCGCGGTCCCGCTTCGAGCGCTCGCGCAGCTGCGCGACTTCCTGGTCGTGAACCTGCGCCACCACCACGAGACCGAAGACCACGACCTGTGGCCGCAGATCCTCTCCGCGGCTCCGGACGCTGCCCAGGGGCTCGACGCGCTCACCGACGAACACCATGAACTGGACGAGGCGCTTGACCGCCTCGCCGCCGTCGCCGTCACCGACGGTCCCGGGTCGGACGAGGCGATCCGGTCCGAGTTGCACGCCGCGGCCGACGCCGTGCGGGACGTGGTACACAGGCACCTGGATCACGAAGAGCCGATCCTCTTCCCAGCCCTGCGCGCCCACATCAGCCCTGCGGCCTGGACGGACTTCGCCCAGCGAGTCATCGCCACCACACCTCCTGTGGCCGGCCACCTGATGATCGGATTCCTTGATGAGGTCGGTACCTCGGCAGAGGTCCAACTGGTCCTCAAGGGTCTGCCTGAACCGGTGCACCCGTTGCTTCCCGCCATGCGCAGCCAGGCGGTCGAGGACCTTCGTGTCCTTCGGGACGGGTCATGACGCTCGCCCCGCTCAGATGGCCGGACGCGGCGGATGCCGCCATCAGGGGCGACCTCACCGTTGCTGCCGCGTACGTCACACCGGCCGGCGGCACCGTGGTCACCAGCGTCTCGCCCGTCGGCCTGGGTGACCGGGAGGCCGGCATCGTAGGCTTCACCACCTCGCTCGGTTTCCCCAAGAAGCTGGAACGCATCCTGCGCGACCCACACGTGGCACTCGCCTACCACACACGCAAGCACGGCTTCGCAGCAGACAACGCCTACGTGCTCGCTCAAGGAAGGGCCTCGGTCGAACTGAGCCCCTCCCCGCAGCGGTTGGCAGAGCTGATGCGGGCCTCCGAGCCGTTTCTGGGCGCGACGAAACGCGGACCCCTGTGGGACTGGCTGCTGCGTGAGTACCACCAGGAGCGTGTCTTCGTCGACGTCCCGCTCGAGCGGGTCACCGTCTGGGAGGACCTGGCCGCCCGCGAAGGCCACGACGTCACCGGGGCCGCCTGGCCACCGATGCCGGACGCGCAAAAACCTCCGAGGAACGGAACGGGGCCGCGCGTGGATGTGGCGGCCCTGGCACGACAGATCGACAAGCTGCCCCACCGGCTGTTGGCCTATCAGGGCAAGGACGCCTTTCCGGTCATCGTCCCGGTGCGCATCACCAGACATGACGAGACGGGCCTGCACCTCGACGTCCCCGACGGCCTGCTGCCACCCGGGGGACGCAGAGCCGGTTTCCTCGCCCACACCTTCGAGCCGCAGTGTGTCGGGCTGGGCATGCGAACGGTGACCGGCTGGCTCAACGTCACCGACGACGGCACCGCTGTTTACGCCCCCCATACATCCAAGGGTCTGTCGGCTCCTCCGTACCGCACTCTCCTGACGGTCTCCAACGGCCTGCTGGCCAAGTACGGGGTGTGGCGTGCGCGGCGGGATGGCACAGCGGACCGCCTGCAGGCTCTCGCAGACCGCTGATCTGCCCCTCGGCGGTGCGCTCGGGGCCGCAAAGAGGGCGGCTTCGGACTGACCCGATCGCGCCCCAACAGGCCAGGCTTCTGCGCCGAGCCGCGGCAGGGTGAGGAAGGCCTTGTTTCGGCCCTGCGCTCGTAGCGCCGGTGCGGACGGCGGCATCCTGCAAGCCAGGTCACCGTCCACTCCACGGTCTAACGACGTCGGCCCAGCCGCCGGGAGGACTCAATGCCCTTGCGCGTGGTGCACGGAGTGATGTTCCGCGAGCGCAGCCACCAGAAACGGCGTTTCAACGTTGCCAGCCCGACGACCGCCTCGAGGAACCGTCGCGGCGGCCGCTCAGGCAGTGTCGTACCGAGAGCGCGTGTTGGCTGCGACGAGAGTGTCGGCGCCTCACGCAGTGCTGAGCGAACGACATCTCACGCCCTCGATCCGATGGCCATCGGATCGAGGGCGTGGCGCGCCGGTCTCAGGGCTGGGGGTGGGTGCTGTCGGGTCGGGGTCGAGGCAGGTGGGAGAGCGCGGCGCGGCCGATCTGCAGCAGGGCCGAGCCGTCCATGTTCGTCTTGGCGAGGAACTCGATGCCCTGCAGGACGGCGAGGAGCAGGCGTCCCAGCTCCTGGGGGTCGGCGTCCGGATCCAGGCCTCCTTGCCGCTGCGCGTCCTTCACGCAGGCGATCAGGAGGTCTTCCACCCCCTGATATGTCGCTCGAGCCCGGGAGACCACCTCCGGATCCTGGCTGTGCAGCTCCGACGTACTGTTGACCATAAGGCAGCCGCGCCGCTGCGCGTCTTCCGCGAAGCCGTTGGCCGCGCCTTCCAAAAGGAGCGTCAGACGCTGCATGGCCGGTCCCGGTCCAGTGAGGACCTGCCGGACACCCGTCAGCTGCTCCTCGCGATAACTGTCCAGTACTTGCAGGAACAGTTGGCGCTTGTCGCCGAACGCCCCGTACAGGCTTCCCTTGCCCAGGCCGGTGGCGCCCATCAAGTCCTGCAGCGACGTCGCGGCATAACCTCTGTTCCAGAACTGCTCGCGCACGGACTCGAGAACCTGGTTCTCGTCGAAGTTTCTGGGACGGCCCATAGGTGTCACGTTACCCCTTCTGGACCACCTGGTCCACATGGGTGGGCGAGGCCAGGCCACACGTGCGCGCGGCGGCCCCGTGATCACCGGGTCGCCGCAGGCCGCATCCCGTCGGTCTGGTCCCACGCCTACCTGCCGCTGCCCGATTCCTCGTGCACGCGGCCGTCGACCTGGTGCTCGTGGTGGCGCTGCTGCCTCGCCTGAGCGTACGGCGGTGTGCAACTGAGCTTGACCCAGCGTTTTGCCCGGTAGGCAGCGGCTGCGCAACCTGCCCCTGCACACGACAGCCCAGAACAAGGTCTGGCTCGAGATCGTCCAGATCCCCCTCGATCTGCAGGCCTGGATGCCCATGCTCGCCCTCACCGGCAAGGCCCGCCTCTGGGAACCCCGGCGCCTGCGATTCCGCCTGTTCTCCGCGGCCGACCAGCTCGTCGCCACCGGCCGACGCAGGATTCTCCGCCTCAGCCGGAAATGGCCCTGGACCGGCGAGATCACCACCGCCCTCGAACGACTCTCGCTCCTGGCCGCCCCGGCTGAGCAGCACCTTCCACCGTCCCGACGACACCATCACCCGCCCCGGGCAAGCGCGAGGCTAATGCAATTCGCACTCCTCAAGCAGCCTACCGCTGCGAACAGCCCACCCAGTTGGAGGCCGTCTCAGGTGCCGGAAACGCCTGCGCGGCCCACGGGAGCGGCAACTTCGACATCGCCCACCCGAGCACGGCGCGCTCCCCTATCCCCGACCGGCACGTCACCCTCCACACCGGCGCGCCCTGGCTCTGCAGCCGACAGGAGACCTCAGCCACCGCCGCCCCCTTGCCACCTCAGGCCCCCACCCCAACGGCGCGCCGCCGCCATCCAGGGCGCGCCAGCCGAGGCACCGAGCGACACGTCGATTGCCTGCCACCCGCGCGAGTTCGGCGAGAAACAGACGTGCGGAGACTCCATTCCCGCTCCCGTCAACTCGGCTCAACCCCGCGAGTACCTCCCAAGACACGCGGGTGCAACGAGCGAACACACAGGACTGCAAATCAACATCCGGTTCCGAAAGTGACCGGATACACCTCTTGTTGGGTGAGTGAACCCCAGTATCAAGCTGGGAAAGTTGACGGTCATATGCGTAATCTTGCGGTCACTCAAGCGCATTGCCGCAGCTGGACCAGGCCGCGGCTCTGGGCTGCCGCATGTCGCAGACCTGGAGCGGCGCTCAACCGCACCGCGTCGTACGGGGAGACAACGTGACAGCTACACAACGACGCTCATCGGGGACCAATATCGCCGCTGTTCGCACCCGGAAGCACGCAACGGCACTGTTCCTCGCTGGCAGTCTGCTGGTGCTGGCCGGATGTAGCGAAGGCGGCTCGGGCACGTCGTCGAAGCCCAGCCCTACTCAGACAGCTGGCTCGCCGTCCCCCAATTCGACCGTCGACGCCGAGGACGCCGCCATCGTCGCGGCATACACCAGCTCCTGGGACGCGCAGACCGAGGCCTACAGCAAGGCCTCCTCAGCGGGCACCGACCTGAAGAAGAACACCACCTTGAGGGCGCTGTTCGATATCGAGCACGACCTCTCGGTCATGCAGAAGGCCGGACAGGTGACCACCGGCAAGCCGGTGATCCACCCGAAGGTAGTGAAGGTAACCGACGCCAAGATCCCCACAGCCACGGTCACCGACTGCGTCGATACGACGCACTGGACGCTGATCGACAAGGCCTCGAGGAAGAAGGTCCCGCTGCCAACGACGCGGCTCATCAAATACGCCAGCATCGCAACGCTTGAAAAATGGGGGACGAAGTGGATGGTCACGAAGTTGACCGCTCGAGAGGAAGCCTGTTAGCCCGGCGCCTCGCCGTACTCACCGGCGCCCTGGCCCTGGCCCCGGCGGGCGTCGCGCATGCCGGCGGGGATCCCGACGTCGGTGCCGGTAAGTGCCAGGTCATCAAGTTCTGCGTCGATGTCGGCGTCGGTGACGAAGACGGCGGCAGCGGCGGGCAGGCGGGCGGCTCACAAGGCGGTAATGACAGCGGCGACAGCAAGATGGAGTGCAAGTACACCAAGGTCGCCCCAAAGCCTCCGGGCGCATTCCCGGCCTGGAAGGGCGCCGACCCCAAGAAGAACGACCTGTACTTCTACGGATGCACGAACGGCGACCCCAAGAACCCGGACGGCTTTGTCGTCGTACCGATGGGGCAGCCACCAGTGCCGCAGGTCGACCCCCAGGAACTGGCGCAGCGCGCGGTCGACTCCATGACGCTACTCGGCCCGGACATCGCCAGCCCCCGCGCAGCCGGGAAGTACACCGTCGGTGTCCCGATGTGGTTGTGGGTCAACCAGAGCGCCACAACTTACGGCCCGAACACCGCGTCGGCCTCGGCGGGCGGGATAACCGTCACCGCGACAGCGAAGGTGTCGAAGATCGTGTGGCAGATGGGTGACGGTGCCTCCGTGACTTGCAACGGCCCGGGCAAGCCCTACCAGGCGTCCGACAGCCTGGCCCAGTCGCCGACCTGCGGACATGTGTACTCCAAGACTTCAGCTAGTGCCCAAAACGGCAAGTGTCAGGTGACCGCGACCTCGACGTGGGCGATCAACTGGCAAGGCGGCGGACAAGCTGGCCAGCTCACCGAGGTCCGGCAGACCAATGTGCGGGTGGCGGTCGGCGAGGTGCAGGTCGTCAGGTAACGCCACCGGGAGGACAGAACTGTGAGCAAGACCCACGAACGTTTAGACATAACCCCGACCGGAGTCTCTCAGCAGGGGCGCGTAGCGGGACCAGTGACTCCGCCACGGGTCGCGGCGCGCAGGCGCCGTCCGGGTGTCATTGCCTTATCGCTGGCGTTGATCGCTGCTGGAGGTGCGGGGGTTGCTGTTCTGCTGTTGCAGGTCGGTCACCGCATCGAGGTGGTGACCGTGGTCCGCGACGTACAGGTCGGCCAGGTACTCACCGAGAGCGACCTGGGTAAGGCCTCCATTTCCCTGGACCCGGCCGTCAAGACGGTACGCGCAGCAGACCTGGACTCGGTGGTGGGCAAGCGGGCGGCGGTGGAGCTCAAGCCCGGCTCGCTGCTGGCGCCGTCCCAGGTGACGAAGGACTCGTTGGTGAAGGCCGGTGAGCAGTTGGTGCCGATCGGGCTGAAGCCGGAACAGGTACCGGCCACCGCTCTGGTGCCGGGTCAGAAGGTGGAGCTGGTGCACGTACCGGCCCAGGGCCAGGAGGACACCGGCAAGGCTTCTGACATCGCGCCGCAGACCATCCAGGGCCGGGTCGTGAAGGCCTCCGGGGCCGCCCCCGGCACGGGGATCGTGGTCGTCGATGTCGCCACCTTGGCCGCGGACGGGCCCACGGCGGCCGCCTGGGAGTCGGCGGGCACGCTGCGCCTGGTCCTTACCGCTGGGGACGGTAGCTGATGGCTTTGATCGCGCTCGCCGGCTGCAGCGGCGCGCCGGGTGTGACCACGAGTGCTCTGGCCCTTCTTTTGTCGTGGCCGCTGGAAGCGGGCCGGCGGATGATCCTGGCCGAGTGCGACCCGGACGGCGGCGCCGTGCTGCACGGGCTGCTGCAGGGCACGCTCGGCGACCGGTACGGGCTGCGCAACCTCTCCGTCGCCGCCCGCAAAGGCGAGTTCAGCGAAGCCTTCTGGCGCCAGCTGATCGACCTGAGCAGCGAGGACGGCAAGCAGGACTCCCCGCGCGACCGGCTGCTGCTGCCCGGCATCACCGATCCCTCGCAGTCGGCGAGCCTCGGCCAGGTGTGGAAGATCCTCGCGCAGATGTTCCGTGGCATCGAGGCCAAGAGCGGCCACGACGTCCTGATCGACCTCGGACGGCGGGGGGCGTATGGGCCCTCGGGGGTTCTGGCCGAGCAGGCCGACGCCACGTTCGTGGTGGTCCGCAATACCCTGCGCTGCCTGCAGGCAGCAGAGGGCCGGGTGCGCGCGCTGGAGGAGCGTGTAGGCGACGTCGGCGTGCTGGTGGTCAATGAGGGCCCGTATCCCGCGGGTGAAGTACAGCGCGTGCTGCAGGTGCCGGTGATCGCCACCCTGCCGTATGCGCCGAAGGACGCCCGCGTGCTGTCCGACGGCGCCGAACAGCCGCGCCACTTCACCAGGTCGCCGCTGATGAAGGCCGCCCGCACCAGCAGCACGCTGCTGGTGCAGCGGGCCGCCCTGCGCCGGGCCCGTCTCGATCCACGGGCCGCGCGCACGGCAGGCGGGGAGGTCGCCCATGCACGCTAGGCCCCTGCACCCTGACCCCACGGTGGCACCCCCGCCCCAGCAGCGGGCGCACCACAGCAGCGGCGTACCGGCTGCTGCCGGGGCTGCCTCGAGTGCGCAGGTGCTCGGCACGGCGGTTCCTCAGATCACCGTCGACCACCGGGTGGCCCGGGAGGTTGCTTCCCAGGTCGCCAAGCAGCGCGAGGAACTGCTGAAGACCAAGCCCGCTATGGACCGGGCGAGCGAGGAGCAGCGCTGCCTGAACTGGATCGCCGAGGCCGTCGCGGTGTGGTCCGACGCCCGGGCGATGACGCCGCAGGAAGACGAGGCGCTGCGGCGCGCCGTGTATGACCTGCTCTTTCGGGCCGGCCGGTTACAGCCGTATCTGGATGACGGGCGGGTGGAGGACATCATCATCCAGGGCCCGCACGAGGTGTGGCTCGACTACGGCGACGGCGAACGCCGCCGGGTGGGCCCGGTTGCGGATTCCGAGGAGGAACTGCTGGAGTTGCTGAGGGAGTTGGCCCGGGGCTCGGGTCACAGCGAGCGGACCATCTCCACCGCCAGCCCCACGCTCGCCTTGTCCCTGCAGGACGGCTCGCGCCTGCAGGCCGTCACCGGGCTCGGGCCGATGACGTATGCGGTCATCCGCCGGCACCGCGTCTCCCAGGCCACTCTCGACGACCTCGTGCGGCTGGGCACCATCGATACGGTGCTGCGCGAGTTCCTCGGTGCCGCCGTACGCGCCGAGAAGAACATCATGATCGCGGGGAAGCAGAAGGCGGGGAAGACCACGCTGATGCGGGCGATGCTCAAGGAGTTCGACCCGGAGTGCCGCTTCGCGACCATCCAGAGCGAGGATGAGTTGTTCTGCCATGCCGACGGCTACCACAAGCAGGTCGTCTCCCTGGTGGGGCGTGAGTCGAACGGGGAGAAGGACCCGGCCGGGCGTGGCGCCGGTGAGGTCACGCTGCTGGACCTGATGCATCCCGCTTTGCGGATGTCTTTGGAGCGGATCGTGGTGGGCGAGGTCCGCGGACCGGAAGTCGTCGCCATGATGCAGGCGTTGACCAACGGCTCCGGCGGCAACTTGTGCACCATCCACGCGCGTCGCCCGGACATCGTCTTCGACCGGATCGCCGAGCTGTATGCGCTCGCTCAGCAGAACCTCTCCGAGCAGCTGGCCTACCGGCAGATGGCCAACGGGTTGGACTTCATCGTGTACGTCGACATGACGGACGAGACGCAGATCGGCGGCCGCCGCCACCGCTACGTCTCCCACGTCCTGGAACTGACCGGGATCGGCGAGATGGGCCGGCCCGCCACCAACGAGATCTTCTCCCCCGGAGCTGAATGGGGGGAGCTGCGGGCGGTGCCGAGGATGGACCCGGCCTGCATCGACGACCTGCGCCGCGTCGGCTTTGACTCAGGCCTGCTGCAGGAGTCGTACGGGGCCTGGACGGCGCCGCTGCCGCTGAAGGTGGGGGTGAGCCGGTGATCTGGCTGTTCGGGCTGCTCAGCGGCATGGCCGTCGTCGGCGGGGTGATCGGCGCGATAGCGGGTGTCATGGGCACGCCAGTGCCGGGGCGGGCTCCGCTGCTCAGGCGCTGGCAGGCCCTGCGCGGCGCCACGCATCGAAGCCAGGATGCTCGGCTGCGCCGGCGCACCCTCGCGGCCGCGGCCGTCGTGGTCTTCGTGGCCGCGTGGCTGATCAGCAAAAACTTCGTCGCCAGCATCATGCTGGGCGCTGCTGTCATCGGGGTGCCCTGGCTGATCACGCCGGTGCAGATGGCGCAGCAGCGCATCGGCCAGCTGGAGGGCTTGAGCGAGTGGACGCAGCGGCTGGCCGGCCTGCTGAGGCTGGGCATGGGCCTGGAACAGGCGATGATCACCAGCCGTCAGGGCGCGCCGGACGAACTCGCGCCGCAGATCATCAATCTCTCCGACCGGCTGCGCCTGGGGTGGCGGCCGGAGAGGGCGCTGCGCGCGTTCGCCGATGAACTGGGCGATGTCACTGCGGACAAGGTGGGCGCGGCGCTCATCCTGTCGGCGGGCGACCGCGGCCCGGGCCTGGCTCAGGCCTTGGAGGATCTGTCGGGCACCGTCCGCGAGGAGGTCGCCAAGAGGCGCGCCATCGAGGCGGACCGGGCCAAGCCCCGCACCACCGTGCGGTGGATGACCCTCATCACCGTGGGCGTCGTCGTCGCCGGCTTCTTCGTGCCCGCCTACACAAGGCCGTACGCCACGCTGCTGGGCCAGCTCGTGCTCGCCTTGCTGACGGCCGCCTTCGTCGGCGTGCTCGCCCTGATGCGGCAGCTGGGCTCCTTCAGCCGCATCCCCCGCTTCCTCATTCCCGACCCGGCCAGCACCGTCCGGCTGCCTGCCCCCGCACCGAAGCCGGATATGCCCCTGGCCACTCTCGAGCCGGAAGGAGCCGCCTGGTGAACCTGCTCCCCGTCGTTGTGAGCGGCGGCACCGTCGGCGCCGGCATCGCCCTGCTGATCAGGGAACTGCTGCAGCCCCAGCCGGCGTTGGGGCCGGCGCTGCAGCGCAGTGCCCCGGCCGCGTTGACGATGCCCGAGCCGGAGCTGGACCGCGAGGAGGTGTGGGGCCGGTGGCTGCTGGCCCGCCTGAACCGGCTGCCGGGCGTGAAGGTCCCCACCACGAACCTGGCCCTGCTGGGGCAAGGCCCGGGCCAGTTCATGCTCAAGAAGACCGCGCTCGCCGCGCTGGGACTGCTCTGCCCGGTGATCGCCACGATTCCGTGGATCATCGCGGGCGTCGGTGTGCCGTTCTACATGCCCGCCGGCGCAGGACTCCTCATCGCAGGCCTGCTGTTCATCACCCCGGATCTCGCCGTGCGGGACCAGGCCAAGCGGGCACGGGAGGAGTTCGCGCACGCCCTGTCCGCTTACCTCGAGTTGGTCGCGCTCAAGCGGGCCGCCGACGCCGGCCCCGCCCAGGCGTTGGAGAAGGCCGCCGAGGTCGGCGAGGGCTGGCCCTTTGTGTATGTGCAGGGCGCACTGCGCCGGGCCCGGCTGGAGAAGATCCCGCCCTATCAAGCACTCGCGGAACTCGCCCGCGCCTACGACCTGCCCCACCTGGACGACGTCGCCGACATCATGCGCGGCTCAGCCACCGACGGTGCCGCCGTCTACAAGACACTGCGGGCCCGCACCGCCGCCCTCAACGCCGAACTGCTGGCCGATCAGGCCGCCGAGGCGAACGCGGCCAGCGAAAAGATGACCGCTCCCGGGGCGCTGCTCGCCGTGCTGGTGATGCTGCTGATGGCGTTCCCCGCGGTCATCCGCATGCTCACCGTCTAACGCCCTGCCCGCCCCACTCCACCCAACCTTCCATCTTCATTTCTTGGAGGAGCGCAGATCATGAAGCACACCGCAGCCCGTACCTGGTGCTTGGCGCACTGGCTGACCACGCGCCTGAACGAGAGCCTTGAGGACGCCAGACGGCAGCCGGACCGCGGCGACATCAGCATCACCACCGTCATCATCTGGGTGGCAGCCGTCACCGGCGCCCTGCTGATCGCCGGAAGCATCGCGGTCGTGATCGGCAAGTACAACGGCAAACTCTCCGGACTGTGATGTCGCATCCGCAGTGGCTGAAGGACTGGTGGCACGGCCGGACTTGGCACGATGACCGCGGGGAGGCGTCCATCCAGATGGCGATCGTCTTCCCCGTCGTGCTGCTCGCCACGGTCGCCGTCATCCAGGCATCCATGTGGTACTACGCACGCCAGATCGCGCTGACCGCGGCCAGGGAAGGCGCCTGCGCGGCCCGCGCCTACCAGGCGAGCCCCGCCGACGGCGCGGTGCGGGCACGCAGTGTGCTCGCCCGCACCGCAGGCGACAGCCTGCGCGGCTACAGCGTCACGGCAACCAGCAACGGCCAACGCGTCAGCGTCCACGTCACGGGCACGGCCATCTCGATGATCCCCGGCCTGCCGGGCCTTCACATCAGCCAGTCGGCATCCGGCGCCGTCGAACGCTGGACCCTCCCGGAAAGGTGATACAGGTTGCGTGGTGTCACCCAGTGGGCTCGCGGCCTGCGCGGCGATGAGGGCAGCGCCGCGATCGAGGCCGCCATCGTCCTGCCGTGTCTGATCATGTTCGTCTGCCTGGCCATCGCCGGCGGACGCATCGTCACCTCCGGCTCGAAAATCGATGCCGCGGC
Source organism: Streptomyces sp. NPDC050743 (assembly GCF_044456925.1). Lineage (NCBI taxonomy): Bacteria > Bacillati > Actinomycetota > Actinomycetes > Kitasatosporales > Streptomycetaceae > Streptomyces > Streptomyces sp. NPDC050743. The sequence goes on along the minus strand of NZ_JBITGJ010000058.1, from coordinate 21,089 downwards.
ACAGGACGCGGCCCGGGAGGCCTCCATTCACCGCACGGCGGCTTCCGCCCAGAATGCCGCGCAAGCTGCGGCCGCCGAGTCCCTGAACGATCAGGGCATCCGTTGCGCGTCGACATCCGTCCGCGTCAACACGGGCGGTCTCAGCGTGCCCATCGGGCAGGTCGGCGCGGTCACCGTGACCGTGACCTGCACGGTCAATCTGTCCGACCTCCTGCTTCCAGGCGTCCCAGGAGCGAAAACGCTCACCGCATCGGCGACCTCGGTGGTGGACCAGTACCGGATGAGAGCTCTTGGGTTCGCGAATTCTGACGTGTCATGGGTGCCGAACCGAAGTGTGGGTGCTGAGCAGTGAGCGCGCGGGAATGCTTGGGTTCACGTTCCGTGCGGCGAGCGCGCTCGAGCTCTTGCTTGGCAGGCTGCTCGTGCTGTGAGCCAGACGGCCTCAAATTCTCCGGCGGCGAGGTCTTGTGGCTCGTGTGCGTCCCACTCGTGGACCGGAATCTCCGCAGTGAAGCCGAACGTCGCTTCGTAGTCTCGAAGGGTTCCGGCCTGCTGGGCGGCTTCCCCTTCGGCCAACGACGCTGCGGCGACGGGCTTCTCGAGCGGTCCTTCGAGTTCAACCTGGCGAGTGACCCAACCGTCGGCGTCGACCTCGAAGTAGAACCAGGTGTCTTCCTCGGCCCAGTAGCTGCGGAACCAGCGTGTCATGGCGTCATTGTCCGTGATGGCGTCGCCCTCGCCTATTCACAGATCTTGCGTCCAGACCCCGACGGGGTGTTCGTCGGGGTTCAGCGACAGCCGGGGTTGGCGGCCCAAGAGATCTTCTCCACCGGGCTCCCAGGGAAAGGCTCCGTCGCGGTTGGGCCAGACGACCTGGAGGAACGGGAACGGTGGCTTGCGGTAGTAGCCGATCGCAGTGCCGAAGAACGCCTTGTACCAGCGGTAGTCGACCGATTTAAGTACGACCGGGACGCTTGCGACGTCGTGCCGCTCCGTGTCTGCCTCCAGAGCTTGTCCTTCGACGGCTCGCTGGCCGAGATCGTTGAGGACTGTCTGCATCAGGCCGATGTCCAGGCCGAACATCGCAAGCTCGGGTATCCGGTGCTGGTGCCACAGACCGATGGTGTAGGCCCAGCCCGGTCCCTGGTCGTCGGCGGGGATCATCATGACCTGCCAGCCGTGCTGATGGATTGTGTCGACGGTCGATTTGGTGCGTGGGTCCAGTTCGTTGACGTCCTGGCAGACGACGCAGTGGCAGGCGGTGTGACCGGTGGGCATAGCCGTGAGGTTACGGCACCGGATGGAATAGAGATGCTTCAGAAACTCCACTCCACCAACGCAAGCCTCCTGGCCAGCACCAGAGCACGACCTGCAGGGATGGCCACTGCCAACCCTACGGCTTTTCCGACACAGGGGGGGATGGATGATCTTCCGGCAGATCTGTCTGCGCCGGACGCGGCCGGAGGACCGGGGAGGCGTCACCGTGTTCGTCGCCGTGTGCGTCATCGCGCTGATCGGGATCATCGGCGTCGCCGTCGACGGCGGAGCCAAGATGCGTGCCACGCAACGCGCGGACTACATCGCCGGCGAAGCCGCACGGGCCGGCGGGCAGGCCATCGACCCTGCCGACGCGATCAGCGGAACAGCGATCGTCGTGGACCCGCAGGCCGCGTCCGCCGCCGCCCGCGCCTACCTCAACTCCGCCGGTGCCACCGGCACCGTCAGCGTCTCCGGCGACGGCAAGACCCTCACCGTCACGGTCACCGGCAGCTTCGACACGACATTCCTGTCGGCGGTCGGGATCGGCTCGCTGCCAGTGACCGGCCACGGCACGGCCACCCTCCTGCACGGCGTCACCGCACCCGACGAAGGACACTGATGCGCACGCCCACCACCCCCTCCCCCGCCACGGCAGCCGGCCGCAGCCTGGCGCGGGTCCTCAAGGCCGGCATCAGTGTGCTGGTCCTGGCCGGCGCGGTCGCCGGGCTGCCGCTGCTTTTGGCGTGGGCCACCCCCGTCATCTGGGCTGCCACCCACGACGACGCCCGGCACCTGCTGGATGGGCAGGACACCGGCAGCCTCTTCCTGCTGCTGCTCGTAGCCGTGGGCTGGACCGGGTGGGCGCAGTTCACGTTCTGCGCCCTACGCGAACTCATCGCGCAGGTGCGGGGCCTCACCTGGCATGCCCCGCGCGGGATGGGCGCCGCGCAGCGCGCCGCGGCCCTGTTGATCGGCAGCATCCTCGTGCTCCTGCCGACGGGTTCGGCGCTGGCCTCCGATGCCCAGGCCTCCCCCGCCACCGCCAAGGCGCGCGTGCCCGGGCAGGCCCAGCCGCCGCAGGCCACCCAGGCGCAGCAGGGTAAAACGCCAGCGACATCCGGCACGACGTACACGGTGCGCCAGATGCGCCCCGCGGAGAGCTTGTGGGGCATCGCCGAGCGAGAGTTGGGCGACGGCGAGCGGTGGCGGGAGATCGCCGATCTGAACGAGGGCCGCACCATGACCGACGGCACGGTCTTCTACGCGAACAGCTTCCTGCAGCCCGGCTGGCAGCTGCAGATGCCCCAAACGGCCGCGGCCGTGGGAGGCGTCCGTACACAGCTGGGTGCCAGCACGCCGGCGGCCGAGGACAAGGGTGGGCACGTCGTCACCGTCCACTCCGGCGACTACCTGTCGAAAATCGCAGAAAGAGAGCTCGGCGACGGCGACGACTGGCCGCAGCTGTTTAAGGCCAGCCGGGGCAAGCCGCAGCCGCACGGCCTGCCCACCATCACCGACCCGGACGTGATTTTCGCGGGGCAGCAGGTCACGGTGCCCGCGGCCCGCCCCGGCCAACCGGCCGAAGACCGCCACGAGGGCGGGGAGTCGGGCGGCCAGGAGACCCCTCCCGCCATCCCCCAGACTCCCCACGGCAAGCAGAAACCGGGCGGCAACGCGGGCGATGCACCAACGTCCGCGCCCAGCCACACCACAGCGCCGGCACCCACGTCGTCAGCGCCCACACCGCCCAGTCGCCCCGCCGAGCAGCCGGGGCAGCAACAGTCCTCACCGGCGCAAACGCCGTCCGCGAAGCCCGAACCCAGCACCAGCACCTCGGCTTCTGCCACCTCCCCGTCAGCATCAAAATCGTCCGGCTCCGCTACCCCCTCCCCCGCCCCTCCCCCGCCCGCGACCCCGGCGACAGCCCCGGCAAGCAGCAGCCCACTGAATCTGCGCATCGTGCTCGGCGCCGGCGCACTGCTGGCGGCCGCCGTCACCGGCGCCCTGGCCCTGCGCCGGACGCTGCAGCGCCGCCGCCGCAAACCCGGAGAGAAAATCGCCCTCACCCCGGAAACCTCCCCTGCCGAGGCCCAGCTGGCGGCGGCCGCCGAACCGGCCGGTGCGGCCCGCCTGGATGTGGCGTTGCGGACCCTGGCCCACCACCTGGCCCAGCAAGAGGGGACCGACGCGGTCCTGCCACCGCTGCGGGCCGCCCGCATCGGAACCCGCGCACTTCGAGTGCTGCCCGAGGACCACGCCAAGGACCCCCTGGCTCCCTTCACCACCGCACAGGGCGGCTGGTGGATCCTGCCCGCCGACGCCGTCCTCCTGGACGAGAAGGCCGCCCGCGACGTACCGGCACCGTATCCGGGGCTGGTCACGATCGGCACCACCGAGGCCGGCGACCTGCTGCTGCTCAACCTCGCGCAGCTGCCCGCACTGCTGCTGGACGGCAACCCGGTCCACATCACCGAAGTGTGCACCTCGCTCGCCCTGGAACTCGCGATGAGCCCGTGGGCGGCCCAGGTCGAGGTCGTCATCGTGGGGTTCGGCGAGGACCTGCCGCAGCTGCTGCCCACCGCGCGGATCGCCCACATGCGCCAGCCCGTGCACGCGCTACGCGACCTGAGCGAACGGCTACTGGAAGCACACCAGATACCCGAAACCCGGCAGCAGCCCTATCTGCTGCTGTGCGCCTCCACACTCGCCGAGGACACCGCCTGGCAGCTCGCCGACCTGATCGACAAGGCGGGCGCTGTGCCCGTCACGCTGATCGCCCCGGCCGGCACGGCAGCCGCACACTTCCCCGAAGCGGAAATCCTCAACGCCTCCCTCAACGCCCCGCAGCACCTCGACCACGCCGGCACCGACATCACCGTGCAGCGCCTGGAACACACCGCCTACCAGCAGATCACCACCGCACTGAAAGTCTCCGGACAGCCGCCCCACCCCGCCGAAGGCCCCTGGGAAGACGTCCCGGACGAGCTCGACAGCGTGCAACAGCCCAAACCGGCATCGCCGGCGGAGTCCCCGCCCGCAACCACTGCCGCCCAGATCCCGTCACCGCCGGCGGCAACCGAGGTGAGCAGCGAGGCCTTCCCGGCGCTGCTCGCCGCCAGCACCGATCCGTCCGCACTCCGCCTCCTTGCCCCCACCGCATCGTCGACCCAGTCCAACGACGACACCGGACCGGGCACCGAAGCAGCGGTATCCCCGGCCCCAGCATCCCCGGCCGCTGCCAACTCCACCGACGCGGCGAAAGCTGCAGAGGCTGACGCCCCAGGGACCGCCCTCGAGGAGCCCGCGGCGCCGGAGGAGGAAGAGTGCGAGGCGCAGGACCCGCACGCCCCGGAGATCCGGGTACTGGGGCCGGTCGAGGTGACGGGCGTGGACAACACCGGCCACGGCCCCAAAATGGCCCAGCTCGCCGCCCTGCTGTACTTCCGCCCTGGACGCAGCGGCCACGTCCTGTGCGCCGACATGGACCCCGTCCACCCCTGGTCGACCACCACCCTCAACGCACGCATGCAGGGCCTGCGCAGCTGCCTGGGCAGCGACACAGCCGGCAACCCCTACGTCCCGCGACGCAAGACCGGCGACGACCCCTACCGGCTCGCCCCCGGCGTGCGATGCGACTGGACCCGCTTCCTCCACCTCGCCGAACACGCCCTGCCGCGCGGACCAGCAGGCCTGCCCGACCTGGAAAAGGCGCTGTCCCTGGTGCGGGGCAAACCCTTCGGCGGCCGGCCCCTACCCTGGGCCGAACCCCACGCCCAGGAAATGACCACCCGGATCATCGACGTCGCCCACACCGTGGCCACCCACCGCACCCCGCCAGGCCCCCACCACGACCTCCACGCCGCCCGCCGAGCCGTCGCCACCGGCCTCGACGTCGACGAGACAGCAGAACTGCTGTACCGGGACTGGATGCGCCTAGAAGCCGCACGCGGCAACCGGCAAGGACTACACACCGCCATCACCCGCCTGCAACAGGTCAACCAGACACTGGACTGCTCACTGGAGACGGAAACCACGCAGCTCATCAACGAGCTCCTGGGCAGCTCCGGCACGACAGTGCGCATGTAAATTCCGCAAAAGGGTGAGCAATTCCGGGTGACCATGCGCATTGCCTGAGCATTTCCAGGCGATCATGAGCACACCTACACCGACACCCCAGGGGGTCTGCAGGGATGTCGGCGAGTATCTTGAGCCGGGTCTACCCACACCTCGGGCTACGTCTCGCACTGGTCCAACCGGTCCCCGGTCCTACTCGCCCATATGCTCCTCGCGCAGCAGACGGCGGCCGAGATCGTCCGCCCACTCCTGGGCCCAGGACAGCAGGTCATCGATCAGTTCCGGGCTCGCGCCATACGCCTCGAATTCGGCGTCGTCGACCCAGGCGAGTCCGGTCAGACGGGACTGCAGGGACTCGAGATCGAAGCGGTCGCGGGCGTGGCGACGCCCGAAGTCCTCGAGGTCGGTGATGGTCCAGCGGCGCGAGGCGGCGAAGGCGTCCAAGGCGTCGCGAGCCAGGCCTCGCTCGGCGAGTGCGCGGACCTTCGTGCCTACGACATCCTCCTCCGCGAGCACCGGCCCGTAGGCACTCGCGGCGACCGGCCTGGAGAAGACCTCCTTAAGAATGTCCACCTCACACGTGTCCCCGCTCTCAGGGCGGAGGTCCGTGGCGTTGAGCCGGGCGGAGAGCGGGGCGATCTCGATCACCTGGATGTGCCAGCCGCGTGCAGTCAGCCCCTCGGTGAGGGTACGGACGATTTCATCCATCGGTGCGGGGTTGTCGGTGGCGACATCGAGGTCCTGACTCGGGCGTGAAAGGAGTTCATGGGCCTGGACGGCGTAGCCGCCGGTGATCACCAAGGGGTAAGGGGAACCGATGGCCAGGACGTCCGCCAGCAGGCGGGCGTGCAGAGCGGGGAGTTTCACGCGGCCGCCGAACCCCGGTGTGCGCGCCGTCGGGCAGGCGGGTGGGCAGCCGGAACGTCGGCCAAAGCCCGCAGCTCCGGGAACGCCTCTTCCCACACACCGCGGACCGTGGTCGACACCAGGCTGCGCAGTGTGGGCCACAGCTGCAGGAGGGTGTCGCGGTCCAGCAGGCTGCATAGGTCCTCGCGCATGCCTTCGGCGAGGACGGTGCGGTACAGACTCATGCGCTGGCGTTCGTTACCAAGGTCGAAGGCGCGCAGTCCAGACCAGACAACCGTACCTGGCGGCTTAACGACTCCGCGGGCGGGACCTCGCAGTTCCGCGAGGGAGTCGGGCAGCCGGCGCCGGAACTTGTCCCGGTACAGCTCCACGTCCGCGCCACCGGGGCCCGCGGTGGCGCGGGCGGAGGCCTGCGCGGGAGCGGGGTACTGCGGCGTGGCTGACATGCCCCCATTATGACGGCTGCCGCGCAAGGCCGAAGGAAGAGGGAAGGAATCCCACGGATCGGTCGGGGAGAGTAAGCGCAAAGAGCGACATCCGTCCCAGCCCTCGGGCGGTCTCTGCATTCGACCGCGCCTGCCCGGGGACAGATCGCTCGTCGACGATCCAGTGACCTCGGTTGCGCAGACGAGGTCAGGGCCAGCCGTGACAGCGTCGAGCGACGCATCTACCGCCGGCACGACCTGACCCTATTGGCCTCGGCCCTTGCCCAGCTCGCCTATGCCCTGGACACCTACGGCGCTCCCATCGACTACGCACGGCGCCGGGCCACCTTCACCTACGCCTCCCTCGCCTTCGATCACCACGCCTTCAAACGGCTCTGCGCCCAGCACGGCTGGAGAACCGGACAACAGCACCGCATTTCCCTGCTTCGCTGGTACCTGCTGATGCTGCTGACCGGCGAGATCCGCCCTCCGCCCAGCAACGCCAACACCCGCTTCGCCTGGAACTGAACCCAGTTCCGTTTCCGCGCGCCTCAAGCGCTTCGCTCGTTCCTCCGTCAGCAGGCCGAGGACAGCCTCGCCCGCCACGGCATCGACGAACCCTTGACCTGGGAACCCCCAGAGTCCTGGGTGACGGGGGTGACATGGCCCGGCATCAGCCCAACAAGCCTTGCTCCAAACGATGTCCGCGCCCTCCTGAGCGTGGTCACCTCTGTCCAGGAAGCCGGCGACGCACTCGGCCTGACCACCGAGCACATCCGCCTCTACTGCGACCTCGCGGGCATCAGTACGGCCACCCCCAGTGCCGCAATCGGCAACCTGTCGAACCAGCTCCCGCCCGAGGCTGTCGAGGTCCGCAAGGGCCTTCTTGCCCCCAGAGGAACTCCGTCCTGCGTTCCGCGCAATTCGGAGCTCATAGAGCCAGGGCATGCCAAGTGACCTGCAGTTTCGCCTCTTCGGCGCTGCAGACCGTTTTTCTAGGGCCTGATGTTTTCGCAGGTCAGGACAACTTCTGGCCCGGACCGCCAGGGGTGGGGTCGGCAGGCGACGCCTCGTGGATCAAGCCGGGTGCCACGATAGAGGGGCGGAGCCCTGCTCGACGCAGGAGTCAACGATTTGCCCCGGAATATTCGGTTTTGCTCGGTCGCGAGTTGCCGCATTTCTGGAACCTCGGCACACATCGACATCGCTCTGACCTTGGCGTTTCTCTATGCCTAGAGAAACGCCCCACCAGGCCCCTCGGGAGCGTCTCCGCAGGTCAGGGGGCCTATCGTTGCTCTAGGCGCGTCGAATTACGCGGAACGCAGCTCCGCGACCCCTACGAAAACCAACAACGGGAACTCGCGCACATCGCCCGGCTGGCGTCCTGCAACCCCGACACCGTCCGCGCACTGCCGGTCCACGACGAAGTCCCGCTGCGCCCGCAGGCCAACCGACTGCCACCACGTCCCGACATCACCCGCGAATGGCTCCACCACGAGTACGTCGAAAAGCGGCGCACCATGGCCGAACTCGCCCGCGAACGCGGCGTCAGCCACTACCACCTGACCACCCTGGCCAGAAAATGGGACCTTGCGATCCGCAGCACCGAACGCCGCTACAACGCCATCGGCCACCTCGACCTGACCTGGACCCCGTCCCCAGCCATGCAGGCCGTGACCGCATCCCCCACCGCACTCGACCGGCTACGAACCCTGATCCAAATCCCCGGCCACCCCACCGTCGCCGCTGCCGCCCGAGCCATCTACGACGGACGCAACGGCGCCCTCAGACAACGCATCACAAAGATCGAAAAGGCTGCCGGATTCCAAATCATCGACCGCTCCGCCACCCCCTCGCCCCCACCCCACGCGGACACGACTTCCTCCGCGAGGCCGTCGAGATCCTCCGCATCGCCGACAAGGCCCGTCCGAAATCCCAGTAAGCCCCGGAACAGGGGCGCCGGGAGGGGGAAACCTGGCTGCTTTCGCTGCGTGACGCACGCGCAGTCTGGATCATGGGAACGTGGAGGATTGGTCCGACTGCTTCGATCCCGACGAGTTGCGCATCCGTCTCGACGTGGCGCTGGACGAGAACGCAGAGCTACACGAGGAGATCGCCCGGCTGAGAGCTGACAACGCCCGGCTGTGCAGCCTCCTCGACCGAGACATCCAGACCGTACCTGCCGGCACGCCGCCCGTTCCCGAGCCCGTGCCGGCACCGGCCCCAGCCAGGGCCGGTGGGCTGCCGTATGCGGATGCCTCCTCCAGCACCGAGGCGAAGATCACCCTGTTCAGGGCCCTGTTCGCAGGCCGCGAAGACGTCTACGCAAAGCGGTGGGTCAGCGCCAAGTCCGGCCGGACCGGCTGGAGCCCGGCCGAGGACAACCCGTTCCACAAGAACAAGGCCGACGAGGACCGGGTCTTCTGGCCGCTGACCGACGAGACCATCTACCGCCACCTCGACCCGACCCGGCAGGGGCGCAGCGAGCTGCACATCGGCCTGTATCCGCTGCTGGCCGACGACACCTGCCGCCTGCTGGCGTGCGACTTCGACGGCAAGAACGGCAGCGACTGGCGCGCCGACGCGAGCGCGTACGTCACAGCCTGCCACGAGGCAGGCATCCCCGCCGTCCTGGAGATCTCCCGGTCCGGGAAGGGCGCGCATGTGTGGACGTTCTTCACCGACCCGGTCGCCGCAGCCACCGCCCGCGCCCTGGGGATGGCACTGCTGCGCCAGGCGATCGACGCCCGCGGGCAGATGACGCTGTCCAGCTACGACCGGCTCTTCCCCGCCCAGGACTTCCTGCCGACCCAGGCCAAGGGCAGCTTCCGGTTCGGCAACCTGATCGCGCTACCACTGCACGGAGTCTCCCGCGCCAAGGGCACCACCGTCTTCGTGGACCCCGGCACCTGGGAGCCGTACCCAGACCAGTTCGCCCACCTGTCGCTAACCGAGCGGCTGGCCCCGGCCGATGTGGAGGCGTTCGCAGGCAAGCTCGGCCCGGTCAAAGCCGGTCCGTCCACGACCACCCCTCAGCTGGGTGCCCGGCCTCGTCGCAAGGCCCTCGGCAAGGCACCCGCGCGCGTTGAGGCCCGGCTCTCGGCGATGCTGGAGATCTCCACGACCGGGCTACCGCCGCAGCTGCTGGCCGCACTCAAGCACGCCGCGTCGTTCCACAACCCGGAGTTCTACCGCAAGCAGAACCAGCGCTTCTCCACCTGGGGCACCCCGCGCCTCATCTGCTGCTTCGACGCCTCCGATCCCGACTGGCTCAAGCTGCCCCGCGGCCTGGCAGACGAGGCCGCCCAGCTCATCGCCGACGCCCGGGGCGCTCTGACCATCACCAGCGACCTGCCCGAACCCGCCCCGATCACTGCCCAGTTCACCGGCGTGCTCACCCCCACCCAGCACCAGGCCGTGGATGCGATGGCCAAGCACCCGGCGGGCACCCTGGTCGCGCCGCCCGGCTCCGGCAAGACCGTCATGGCCTGCGCCCTGATCGCCCGCCACCGCACCCCGACCGCGGTGATTTTGAAGGCTCCCCTGCCTGAAGGGAGGGGAGCCTTCAATGACGTCACCAGAGCAGCAATAGGGCGGCAGCGAGTGCGACGGTCAGTACGGCGCCTGCAGTCAGTGGTCCTCCGGTTCGGCTGGCGGCGAGAAGTCGTTCGTGCCTGATATCGGCTGCGGCGTTCCGGTAGCGCACTGCGGAGTAAGCCAGCTCAGCCGCTCCGACAGCCATTAGTAGAGCGCCTGCGGCCAGTGAACGGGTACGGCTGTCGTCGACGAACTTGGCCACGGCCAGCCCTAGCGCCATCACGTTTGCCGATGTGCGCAGCCATGGGAGGTAGGTGCGGTCGTTCGCCAGATGATCTCGGGCGTGGGATGGATCTGTGTCGTCCCCGGGGCGTTCCTTACCCATGGCTCGCTCTCCTGCTGGAGGCCGCGGCGATGCGCATTTTGTAGCGGTCGCCGAAACCGAGCGGGATCGAAGGTGCCGCTTGGAAGAACTTCGAGCATAGTGGCGATATGGGCATATGGGGCAAACGGGACGACATGATCGTGCACCAGACCGAGCCCTACAACGCTGAACCACCTCCCGGCGCGCTCGTGGACCTGGTCACCCCTCTGGACACCTTCTATGGCCGCAACCATGCCCCGATCCCCCGCGTGGACGGGGCGAGCTGGCGGCTACGGGTGGACGGCACGGTCGACCGCCCGCTGGAATTGTCGCTGGACGAACTGCGGCGTCGCTTCCCTGAACGGAAAGTGCTTGCCACTTTGCAGTGCGCGGGCAACCGTCGCGCCGACCTCATGGAGTTCCGCGACATACCCGGCCAGGTCTCCTGGGGCCCGGGAGCCATCTCCACGGCATGGTGGACCGGTGTGAGCTTGGCCGATGTACTGACCGAGGCAGGGCTGCAGGCGGAAGCGGCCCACATCGCCTTCACCGGTGCTGACATGTCACAGGAGACCGACCCACCACAGCCCTTTGGCGCCTCCATACCGGCGGTCAAGGCCACCTCCAGCGAGGTGCTCCTGGCCTGGGCGATGAACGAGAAGGCTCTTCCTGTCGCGCACGGCGCTCCGCTGCGCGCCGTCGTCCCGGGCTACATCGGCGCCCGCAGCGTCAAATGGCTCCAGCGCATCACCGCACAGACCGAGCCGTCCGACAACCACTTCCAGTGGGAATACAGCCTGCTGCCTCCCGAGGCAGACCCCCGCAAGGCAGGACCAGGCGACGGCATCACGCTCGGGCCGGTCGTCATTCACATCGCCATCCTGCGGCCCGGCAAGGGCGCCCAGCTGCCGTCCGGAGCTACCGAGGTCGCCGGCGTGGCCTTCGCCGGCGACGACCGCACCGTGACACGCGTGGACGTGTCCGCCGACGGCGGCACCACGTGGGTCCACGCCGATCTGAACGCACCGGACAACCCGTGGACGTGGCAGCACTGGCGCGCCACGCTCATGCTCCCGGCGGGGGAGACGGAAGTCCTCGCCCGCGCCTGGGACTCCGCCGCAGCCGTACAGCCCGAGTCCCCAGCGACGGTCTGGAACCCAAAGGGCTACGCCAACAACGCCTGGGCCCGCCTCCACGTCACCTGCGACCGCTGAAAGGCGGGCGGCCAGGCCGCAGATCCCGACGACACGACGGTGAACCCGCGGACACCTCCGCACCGCTCATCTTTTAAGACCCGGCTTGACGGAGCGTGGCGCGCGAAGTCAGGTGCTCCAGCAGGGCAAGATCGACCTAGGTAAGCAGCGGAGAGAGCCGCGAGGCACTGTTCGCCTTGGAGGAGTCAGCGGAGACGTTGCGTGATCCGCCCTCCAGCGGAGCGCGGACCGGGATCTGGCGCGACTGCCGCACGCGACTCTCCGTGAGCGGTGTGATACTCCCTGAGGCGAACCCGTTCGTCGTGATCGGGCTGCCTCAGCTCACCGCCACCCCGTACGGCTGGGTGCCCACGGTGACCGTCGCGGCGACCTTGTGGGATGCGGAATCGACGACGGCGAGGGTGCCCGCTCCCTGGTTGGTCACGTAGATCGCGTCGTCGGCGACCGCCAGGTTGAACGGGTCGGTGCCGGGCGGGCCGAGGGCGATGGTCGCCGAGACGTGTGTGGTGCCGGTGTCGATCACGGAGACGTTGCCGGGTCCGAGGTTCGCGGAGTAGGCGTAGCGGCCGTCAGGGCTGATGGCGACGTCGAAGGGACCTGTGCCGACGTTGACGGTGGTCGCCTTGCCGCTGTCGGTGGCGATGGCGAGGACGTGCGTCCCGACCTCGTCGGCGACGTAGGCCGCCTTGCCGTCCTTGGTGACGGCGACGGCCACCGGGGAGCGACCCGCTGGGAGCTGCCGGGTGACCTGGTGGGTGCGCGTGTCGATCACCGACAGGGTGCCCGATCCGGCGTTCGCGACGTACGCCTGGGTGCCGTCGCGGCTGAGGGCCACGTTCACCGGGGACCTGCCGACGGGAATGGTGGCTGAGGCCCGCTGGGTATGGGTGTCGATCATGGAGACGGTATTCGAGGTGCCGTTGGTGACGTAGAGGGACCCGCCGTCCGGGCTCAAGGTGACTCCGGTGGGGCTCTTGCCGACGGGCACCGTGGCGACGGTCTTGTAGGTGTGGGTGTCGAGGACCGAGACTCGGGCCGAGCCGCTGTCGGCGACGTACAGGCGTCTGCCGTCCTTGGCGACCGTCACGCCCTCGGGCGCCCTGCCGGCCTGCACGGTCGCGACCACCTTGTGGGTGTGGCCGTCGATCACCGAGACGGTGTCGTCCTGCTGGTTGGTGACGTAGACGCGGCTGTCCGCGCGGGCAGCCGCAAACGGCAGGTCCGCGGCCACCGTGTGCACGGAGGCGGTCGGCACACAGAGGACCACCAGCGCGGCAACGCCCACCGCGAGGACCGGCCGTGGTGTCCTGCCGCGGCCTCGGCGGCTCGCTGTTGGGGTCCGCGCGGCAGACAACATCTCGCCTCCTGTGCGCAGTGCCGTGGTCCGGGCCGGTATCACGTAAGCAGCCCGCGGGCGTAGTAGTCACTTTTGTCCCGGACGCCTGGGAGCGCGAAGAAGTAGCCTCCGCCCCGAGGGCTGATGAAGGGCACCAGGGCTTCGCCCTGCAGCCGGGTCTGCATGGTGATGTAGGTGTTGAGTTCCTGCTGGAAGCAGTTGAACGCGTGTCCCATGTCGAGCTCGGGAAGGTTGGGACTGCGGTCGTAGTCGAAGCTCCGGCGCAGGATGGTGCTGGTCGCCGCGGTCTCCGGGGTCTGTGGGTTGGCAAGCCGGATATGACAGTTGAGCGGGGCGATGAGTCCCTGGGGGTCGTTCGTGTAGATGGGGTCGAACTTGTCGTTGTCGTTCTCGCCCAGCGCGTACAAAGGGGCGCCGCTCGCCTTGCGACGGCCGAAGATGCGCTCCTGCTGGGCGACGGGCACCTTCTGCCACGCCTCGATGAAGAAGTGCACGATACGCACCACGTGATAGGTGCCGCCCGCGGTCCAGGCCGGTTCGGCGCTCTTCGGCTGGACCCAGACCGCCTGGTCCGTCTGGGAGGCACTGGTGGTGTCGACGTTGGAGATGCCGTCCTTGAAACCGAACCAGTCGCGCCGGACACCGACGGGGCGGTGCGGATTGCGTGAGCTGCCCCGGGTGTCGTGGAGTCCGGTGATCTTGTTTCAGGCGGCCTGCGGGGTGCGTTCCTGGCTTCGCCAGAAGTCGCGTTCGTACTCGGCGGGCGGTACGTAGTCGAGCGCGGAGTGCAGGCGCTCTTCGTTGTACCAGGTGACCCATTGGAAGATCGCTCGCTCGACTTGGTCGAAGCCGGTCCAGGGGCCCTGCATCTCGATCAGTTCGGCCTTGAAGGTGCCGTTCAGTGCCTCGGCCATCGCGTTGTCATACGAGTCCGCGACGGAGCCGACCGATGCGGAAGCGCCGATGTCGGCGAGCCGGTCGGTATAGCGAATCGACACATATTGCGAGCCCCTGTCGCTGTGGTGAATGAGGCCGGAGTCTGTCTTGATCCTGCGTCTCCACAGGGCCATCTCCAGGGCATCCAGCGGGAGTTCGGTGCGCATGTGGTTCGCGACCTGCCAGCCGACGATCATCCGTGAGTACACGTCCAGGACGAACGCCACATACACCCAGCCCGACCAGGTGCGGACATATGTCATGTCCGCCACCCAGAGCTGGTTGGGCCGCGAGGCGGTGAAGTTACGGTCGACCAGGTCCGGCGGGCGGGGCGCCGACGGCTCGGGCACCGTGGTGCGGCGCCGCTGGCCGCGGATGACGCCCTCGATGCCCAGCTCGCGCATCAGTCGCTCGACCGTGCAGCGGGCCGCGTCCATGCCCTTGCGCCGCAGGGCGCGGGTGATCCGGCGGGCCCCATAGGTGGCCCCGGACTCGGCGTGGATCTCCTCGATCAGCGGCATGAGCTGTTCGTCGCGGAGCCGGCGGGAGGGCTTCGGACGCTTCTTGCGGGCGAAGTACGTCGACGGCGACAACTGGAGCACCCGGCAGACGGGATCGACCCCGAGGCCGCGTTCGCGCAGGTGGTCGATCACTTGCTCGGCCTCGTCCGGGGACGGTCGATCTCCTGGGCAAAAAACACGCTGGCCGCTTTGAGGATCTCGTTCGCCCGCTTCAACTCCGCGTTTTCTTTGCGGAGTTGCTTGAGCTCGTCGCGTTCGGCGGTAGTCAGCCGGTCGTCCCGCTCGCCGCTGTCGGCCTCGGCCTGGCGGACCCAGCCGCGCAGGGCTTCGGGATGGATGCCGAGATCCCGCGCGACATGTGCGACGGGCCGGCCGGTGGCCCGGACCTCACGGATTGCGCGCTCGCGGAGCTCGTCGGGGTATTTACGAGGTGCTGCCATGGTGCTGGTGGATCTCCTTCGCCAGGATCATAGCCCTGGCATCAGGGACTCCACGAAACAGGGGTCACTCCAGCTGGTTCAGTGGACGGTTGGGTGGGCGAGGTGCGCTGGATCGCCCAGAGCGTTGATCTTCTCGACCAGGCTCAGGAAGACGGGGCAATGGAGCCAGGCGGCAGGGGCGAGTAACTGGCTGCGGAATGACGAGTGTCGAGGGTCGCCGTCCCGATGAGTTGGACGACGATGCATCGTTGGGCGGGAGCAACTGCCGCATGTCCCTGAGCACGCTGATCGGGTTCGTCAGGCTCTCGGGTGCTTTCGGTTCCCGGACGGCAGTGGCTGGATCCTTGCTGACCTCCCTGGGGGGACCGACGCGCTGGCCTCGGTGAAGTGGTTCCAGAGGTTCACCGGCCGTCGATTGGTTAGAAGTCGGTGCCCGGCAGAACGGTGGTCCGTTCGGCGCGATCCGTTTGGCGTGAAGGCACCGCTTCAAGCCATAGCCAGCGAACATCGCTTTTGCATTACCTTGACATGGGGCCAGCTTGACCTGTTCATCCTAGGGTCAGAAGGCGCGACTGAAACGGGGGTTCATAGATGGGTGACGGCAAGGTCCCTGGCAAGGTGCTGGACATCAAGACCGCCGACATCAAGGCGGCGGCACCGGCCTTCCAGAAGGGCGCCACCGATCTGAGCAAGGCCCTGACCACTCTCATCAAGACCCTGGACGGCCTCGGCGAGCCCTGGGGCCACGATGATCAGGGCAACCAGTTCGGCGGTGTCTACAAGCCGCACCAGAAGTCGATCGAGAGCGCGGCGGGCATCCTGGTGCTCGGGCTGACGAGCATTCACGAGGCCATGGTGGACATGTCGGACGGGCACGTGGACAACGACAAGCTCGTCGCCGGCATGTTCAAGGAAGTGAAGACCGACAAGCAGAGCGACGGTGCCGGTGAGCGTTGAGGACAAGGCCCGGCACATCCTTCTCAAGATGGGCCTGTGGTGGCCGGAGGCTGACCCCGACAAGCTGCGGGACGCGGCGAAGGCGTGGCGTGCGTTCGCCGATTCGGTGGACGACGTCCGCGCCCCTGTGAACCGCAGTGCGTCGGGGATCATCCACAACAACACGGGTGAGTCGATCGAGGCGTTCCACAAGTTCTGGGACCGCTATGCCAAGGGCAAGGACGGCGGCTGGCTGAGCGACCTCGCGAAGTCCTCGCGGGACATGGCCAACGCCTTGGACAAGTTCGCCGGCGCCATCGACGACGCGATCAACAAGCTGTGGACGCGGATAGCCATCGACGCGGTCGTGATCGCGGGCGGCATCACGCTGGCCATCATGACCGCGGGCATCGCCTCGGGGGCGGCGGCAGCTGCAGCGGACGCGGTCATCGAGTTCGGCGCCACGATAGGCGTCGGCGTCTCCGCCGTGGTGGCCGACATCATCGGAGGTGCCTTCGCCGGCGTCGCGTTCGGTGGGGTCGAGTCGGTCACCATCGACGCTGCCGTGGCCCAGCCGCTGCAGATGGTGGCCGGTCTGCAGCACGGCTTCAGCCTGGACGAGGTCAACCAGGCCGCCAAGGACGGCGTGATCTTCGGCGGCGCGCTCGGAGCGGGCGGCGGCCTGTTGAAGGCGAGCATGGAAGGCGGCCTCGTCGACACTCCGACGCTGCTGCGCCCGCCGTCGCTCCGCCCGGACCTGGTTGATCTGGGCCCGGCGGCCCGTAACGCCGACGGCACGCCGTGCGTGGGTGAGCCGATCGACGTGGCGACCGGCGCGATGCTGATGACGCAGACGGACCTGTCCCTGCCGGCCGCTCTGCCCTTCGAGTTCACGCGCACCCACCTCTCCTCGTACCGGGGTGGCGTCTGCTTCGGCCCCACTTGGGTCTCCACCCTGGACGAGTGCCTTCAGATCGACGGCGAGGGTGTCGTCTTCGCCGCGGCTGACGGCATGCGCCTGGTGTACCCGGTGCCGGAACCGGGCGTACCCACCATGCCGGTCAAGGGCGCCCGCTGGCCGCTGGAGTGGGACGGCAAGCCGGACGGCGCGATGACGGTCACCGACCCGTCGACGGGCGTGACCCGCACCTTCGCCGCCCCCGTCCCCTCCCCGACCTTCGGTGTCTTCCACCTGGCGTTGGACTCCTGGAGCGACCGCAACGGCAACCACATCGACGTCGAACGCGACGACGAAGGCATCCCGTACGGTATCCGCCACTCGGGCGGCTACTACGTCGCCGTCGACACCCAGGGCCCCCGCATCACAGCCCTATGCCTGCTGGACGAGCCGCCATCCCGGTACCGCCCGGGCACCGCGACCGACGAGGGCACGGTCGTCATGCGCTACGCCTACGACCCCACCGGCAACCTCACCGAGGTCATCAACTCCAGCGGCGAGCCCCTGCGGTTCACCTACGACGCCGAGGGCCGCGTCACCCGCTGGACCGACCGCAACGGCACCTGGTTCGGCTACGTCTACGACGACCGCGGCCGGGTCGTCCGCACCGAGGGCGTCGAGGGCATCCTCTCCGGCACCCTGACCTACGGCGACACCACCCGCACCACCACCTACACCGACTCCCAGGGCCACGCCTCGGTCCACCGGTACAACGCCGAGGGCAAGGTGGTGGAGGAGACGGACCCGCTGGGGCATGTCACCTGCACGGAGTGGGACGAGTACGGCTTCCAGCCCGTCGCGGTCACGGATCCCCTCGGCCACACCACCCGGTACACGTACGACGACGCCGGCAACATCACCGAAGTCGCCCTGCCCGACGGCTCGGTGGCCCGGGCCGCCTACAACGCCTTCGGCCTGCCGATCGAGGTGGTCGAGCCGGGCGGCGCGGTCTGGTGGCACACCTACGACGACCGGGGCAACCTGCTCACGACCGTCAACCCCCTGGGCGCCGAGACCCGGTACACGCTCGACGACGCGGGCCGGCCGACCACGATCACCGACGTCCTCGGCCACACCCGCACCGTGACCTACGACCCGGCAGGCCTGCCCCTCACCCTCACGGACGAACTGGGCCACACGACGACGGTCCGCCGCGACACCTTCGGTCGCGTCGTCGAGACGACCGACCCGCTCGGCCACACCACCCGCCTGCGCTGGACGACCGAGGGCAACCCGTCCTGGCGCCAACTGCCCGACGGCACCGAGGAGTCCTGGACCTGGGACGCCCAGGGCAACCTGCTCACCCACACCGACCCCACCGGCCGCACCACATACCACACGGTGGGCCACTTCAGCGTGCCAGCCACCCGCACCGACCCGGACGGCGCCCGGTACGCGTTCACCTACGACACCGAGCTGCGCCTGACGACGGTCACGAACCCGCAGGGACTGACCTGGTCCTACACCTACGACGAAGCGGGCCGGCTCACCGCGGAGACGGACTTCAACGGCCGCACCCTCACCTACACGCACGACGGCAACGGGCGGCTCACCGGCCGCGCCAACGCCGCCGGGGAGACCCTGCGCCTCACCAGGGACCCGCTCGGGCGGGTCGTGGAGCAGCGCTCGCAGGCGGGCGAGGTGACGACGTTCGGCTACGGCCCCGACGGCGTGCTGTGCCGCGCGGCGAACGCCGACGCCGAGGTGGCGTGGGAACGGGACGGCCTCGGCCGGGTGCTGGCGGAGACGGTGAACGGCCGCACGACCACGTACGCCCACGATGCGGTCGGCCGCCGCACCCGGCGGGTGACGCCGTCCGGCCTGGCCTCGGACTGGACGTACGACCCGGCGGGCCGCCCCCTCGCCCTGCGCTCGTCCGCGGGCGCGCTGGACTTCACCCACGACGCCGTCGGCCGCGAGACCGGACGCGGCCTCGGCGGCCTCGGGACGCCGGTGAGGCTGACGCAGAGCTGGAGTGCGACGGGGCTGCTGACCGCGCAGCGCCTGACCGCCGCCGCGGACCGGCTCCTCCAGCACCGGACGTACGCCCACCGTGCCGACGGCCAGGTGACCGAGATCCGGGAGCTGACCTCGGGCACCCGCCGCTTCGAGCTGGACGGCGCCGGCCGGGTCACCGGTGTCCGCGCCCACGGCTGGAGCGAGACCTACGCGTACGGCCCGGCGGGCAACCTCGTGCACGCCACCTCGCCGGACCACGAGGCGGCGGGGGAGCGCCGGTTCGACGGCACGCTCGTCCGCTCGGCTGGCCGCACCTCGTACGCCTACGACGCCGAAGGCCGCCTCGTCCGCAGGACCCGCAAGCTCCTCGACGGACGCACCCTGGTGTGGACCTTCGCGTGGAACGCCGAGGACCGCCTGACCGACGTGACCGCCCCGGACGGCAGCCACTGGCGCTACACGTACGATCCGCTCGGCCGGCGCCTGTCCAAGCACCGGGTGGCCGACGACGGCACGGTGGCCGACCGTACGGACTTCGTCTGGGACGACCTGAGCCTCGCCGAGCGGACCGCGCCGGACGGCTGGGTCACCACCTGGGACTACGCGCCCGACGGTGCCCGCCCGGTCGCGCAGACCACGCACCGCCCGACCGCGCCGTCGGCCAACACGTCCTTCCTGGCCCAGCTGGCCCGGCAGTCGGACCCCGACGACGAACCCCGCTTCCACGCCGTCGTCACCGACGCCGTGGGCACGCCCACGGAACTGGTCACCGCTACCGGAGAGCTGGTCTGGCAGCGCCGCACCAGCCTGTGGGGCGCCCGGTTCCCCGGCCCGGAGGACGCCGCGGACGCGCCGCCGGTGGACTGCCCCCTGCGTTTCCCGGGCCAGTACGCCGACCCGGAGTCCGGCCTGCACTACAACCTCCACCGCTACTACGACCCGGAAACCGCGCGGTACACCAGCGCGGACCCCCTGGGCCTCCTCCCGGCCCCGGACCACCACGCCTACGTACCCAATCCGCTGGGTTGGAGCGACCACCTCGGTCTCGCCCGGAAGCCCCTGTCACCGTCCTCGAACCCGCTGGACTTCGGGAAGGGGTACACGGGGCGGCCTGATATCTTCCCCGTGGGCAAAACCGGAGTGGACGTGGAAATCCACGTCTACGACAAGGCGGACCGTGAGGTTGGGCTGTTCAACAGCCAGGGATGGTTCAACAAACACGGCATCAAGGCCTCGGACGTCCAGGTCCCGCCCAGCGTGGAGAACGCCATCAAGGGGCGGATGATCTACGAGCTGCGGAAGATCGGCCGTATCGGCCCCAAGGGGACCGAGGACATCTCGGGAGACAAGTGGAGGCGTCCGCCTCTCAACGCGGAAGGGTGCCAATGAAGTTCGTCACGGCTGTCTGGAAGCCCGAGCAGCACGGGTTCTGGTTGGATCCGCGGCCCTACCTCGCCGAACTTCCCAAGATCAGCGAACAACTGCCGCCCGGCGCACGGGAATTCGCTTGCGACCCGGCGCATTACGACATGGGTCACGGCAACACCCACTGCGTCAAGGACCTGGAGTTCTCCGGTGTCCAGGTGGCCACCGACAAAAGCGGAGGGCTGACCCTGGAGTTCGCCCCCAATCAGTGGAAGCACGACACCGGGCTGCGTATCAGCTACTCCGGCGTGACGCACTTCTCCATCGACTACAGGCATTCCATCGACTGGATGCTGGTCGACACCGTCCTCCTCGACGAGATCCTGCCCGACGAGGACGGCGGGTGCCTGCACGAAATCGCGCTCACCGACGCGTCGATCACCGTCCGGTGCGAGGATCTGCAAGCCGTGTGGGGGGACGCGACCTGAGCCCGTGATCACTTTCCGGTTCACCGTGCGGCCCGGCCAAGGCGACCCCCACGGGTTCGATATGGGTGACATGGTCGTCACCGGGGATTTCGGCACGGATGACTCGGTCGGCCACGTCCCCGATCAGGGCATGATGATCTACCTCTCGGTCGTTCACTCAACCGCTACAACACCCGACGCCGTCACTCCCGCCTCGGACACCGCAGCCCGATCGCCTACGAGACAGCGTCCGAAACAACATCAACTACGCTGACACCAGCCGCATAACCCGTGTCCAGGATTCGGGGTCAAGGCCCAAGGCCGGGTAGTTAACGATCTCCGTGTCACTGCAAGGGAGTTGGTGACCAAGTTGTGGCGGTGTAGAGGCCGGGGCCGATCTTGTGGATGA